>JAZKEL010000325.1:0-5315 GCA_040387075.1 Pseudomonadota bacterium | reverse complement strand
CCCTGCGTTATGGCGCGGGCAAGCCGATAGAAGTGCGCATCAGTGCAATCGATACCCAGGTTCAGGTTGACGTGGTCGACCATGGCATCGGCATTTCGGAAGAGGACCAGGCCAGGATTTTCGACCCATTCGAACGTGCACTGGATAACAAAGTGTCGGCAGGCCTAGGCTTAGGGTTATACATTTCCAAGCAGTTGGCGGAAGCCCACCAGGGCTCGCTCACCGTCGCGAGCAAGCTAAAAGAAGGTTCTGTATTTTCGCTGGTACTGCCGCTAGGCTAGCACTGTCAGGTCAATAACGGCTATCCATGCGCCTGTTCCTGGCTTAGTGAAATGTTCCACTAATCGGTGTCTAGGCTGATATTTCCCGACCGTTTTTTCAAGATAGTTATTTATAGCTAGTGACGTCTACCGCAGGCTCGGCCCTGATATGGCGGTCCAACGAGGTGGGTTACTGATTCCAGCCGAAGCTAATCTTGTCGGGAGAGAATCTGACGAACATGCCGCTGTGCCCGGCTAATGCCGACACAGCCTGTTGATCGATACGATGAAGGTTGGGCTTGATTTCAATAGGCGGCTCCTGCGCTTTTGCGGTGCCTGGTATCACCCGTATGGAAAGTACGGTCGGCATTTCCCGCGATATGGTTACCGTCGCCGGGTAATGGCAATCCTCGATATGCCCCAGCAAGCCCAGCCAGGCGTACAAAAATGCCTGGTGCGGCACGTTTGATACGTTGTTCGCAGGGACTGCGGAATTGTCTTCAGCAGGTTCATCACCGCTTACTTCATGCCCGGTTATAGCGTCGTCGTCCACGATGATGCCACGCATACTGAGGCGGTAGGCCATCAATTTCAATCCGTGCCGGACTATCTTATCAATCGGTGCAATCGCGGAATTGTCGGCATCCCAAACACTGAGTTCGCGGATACCCAGCACACTCTGCTGCATCTGCTCATCCATGCGTGCTACCTGCTGCTGGATGGCTTCCTTGCCCGGATCCCCTTTATCCAGGGTGCGCTTCAGTACCGAGATCGCCATGCGGCTGACGGAAATGGGGCCGACCAGTTCATGGCGGAGACCGGCCAGCACGCGCAGGAATATCTCATGCTGGATGCCAGCGATTTCCCATGCGCCAGCCGGGGTGACAGTGTCAATCAATGGTGTATTCATGGATGTTCATCCTGGATTGGCCGTTACGATGTGAACCGGGGATTCGCACTCAATGAAGGGTTACATCAGGACAGTATCAAGACTTGCCAGGTCTATCGGTTTTTCCAGGTAATAGTCAAACAGGGCCGTGGCCTTGGCGCCTTCTTCGTCACGCGCAGAATAGCCGCTGACTGCCACGAATTTGGTATTGGCGATAGGCGCCTGCAGGTTGCGTTTTAGCTCCTGGAGCAAATGGATGCCGGAAATATCCGGCAGGTTGATGTCCATGAAAACCAGGTCGAAACTTTGCAGGCTCATTTCCTCCATCGCCCTGGCGCCGTTCGTCACATAACGCGCCTGGTGTCCAAGCACCTCAAGCAGTTCCTTGAAGGTTTCAGCAGATTCGGCATAGTCTTCAACAATAAGAATATTTTTACACTCACTGCTTATGCTCATGCCGTTCTCTATCCGTGAAAGAAACCCAGTTTAATCTAAAAGCACCCAGGATTGAATATGCATATCCACTTGCCCGGGCGCTGGTATTGAATGCTACTCCGATAAGAATCTTTTCAGGATTTCGGCAATACACCGGCGGCAAGCTTGGGGTCCGTTTTCAGTAACCCTACCTCGTCGCTCAAGATATTGACGGCTTCGTTGAGCAAAATATCCTTTGCGTTTTTCCTGGCTTTTTCCATGGCCAGGTCGGTGGCAAGGTTGCGCTCATTCGACTGCAGGCCGTCATCCTGGATTTTTGATAATGCAGCCTCCTTGCTGGCGGCATTCGGGTCTAACGGCTTGGCGGCATCGGTCGCATTGCTTTTCTCACGCAGTTTGCTGCGCGCTTCCTGCGTCTCCCGCTCCTTGCGCCTGTCGGCCTCATTGAGCGAAATCAGGTTCTTTTTGCGCAATGTATTGGCCTCCACGATATCTTCCTGCAGGTACTGGAAGTCTTTATCCTTCGCCACGCGCGTATCGTGCGTACTGATGAGCATAGGCAGTATAGCTTTCAGGTCGCCCACGGGTGAATACTCTGCAGGATTGATCTGCGACCATGGCAACGCGTTTTCATAGCTCGATTCACCGAAGTTCTCGGCATCGGTCATGGTCGGGAAGGTAATGTCAGGCGTTACGCCCTTGAGCTGCGTCGTGCCGCCATTGATGCG
The DNA here is from genome assembly GCA_040387075.1 of Pseudomonadota bacterium. Classification (GTDB taxonomy): domain Bacteria; phylum Pseudomonadota; class Gammaproteobacteria; order Burkholderiales; family Methylophilaceae; genus DATHXC01. Next base: position 3,003 of record JAZKEL010000325.1, on the reverse strand, counting down.
GAAGAACTGCGCAATGGTCATCTTGAGCTCACCGAATTTCGGCTTGTCGTTCTTGGCGATCTGGTCGAGGTCGATCACCGATTGCACGGTACCTTTACCGAAACTGGGTTCGCCGATGATGATGCCACGGCCGTAATCCTGGATAGCTGCAGCAAAAATCTCGGATGCCGATGCAGAAGAACGGTTAATCAGCACACCCATGGGACCATCCCAGGCAAAACCGGAGCTCTTGTCCGCACCGACCGTTACCTTGCCCTTGGAATCGCGCTGCTGTACCACGGGGCCCTTGTCGATAAACAGGCCTGTCAGGTCGATGGCTTCGTCCAGCGAGCCGCCACCATTGTTGCGCAGGTCGACCAACACGCTATCTACCTTGTCCTTCTTCAATTCGGTCAACAACGTGGAGACGTCGCGGGTGGCGCTCCTGAAGTCTTTATCGCCTTTCTGGCGAGCACTGAAATCCTGGTAAAACGTAGGCAGCGAGATCACGCCGATGCGACGCGTAGCCGGGCCGTCTTTCACCTCGATGATGGATTTCTTGGCAGCCTGTTGTTCCAGGCTGATCTTCTTGCGGATCATGGAGACCAGCTTGCGTTTGCCGTCCGGGCCTGCATCCGCCGGCAAGATATCCAGCACGACGACGGAGTCGGTCGCACCGCGGATCAACGCCACGGTATCGTCAACACGCCAGCCCATCACTTCCACGATAGGGCTGCTTTGGCCTTGCCCCACACCGACGATGCGGTCGCCCACCTTAAGCTGGTTGGATAAGGCAGCAGGCCCGCCCGGCACCAGTTCACGGATGACGGTGTATTCATCCTTGTCCTGCAATACAGCGCCAATACCGACCAGCGAAAGCTTCATGGCGATGTCGAAATCGGCCGATGCGCGCGTACCGAAATAATTGGTGTGCGGATCGATGGACATGGCGTAAGCATTCATGAATGATTGGAAGGCATCTTCGCTCTTGAGCTTGGCGATGCCGGAAACATAATTGTCGTAGCGTTTGTTCAGGGTTTCGACGATGCTTTTATCGTCTTTGCCGGCCAGCTTAAGGCGCAGCCAGTCATTCTTGACGCGCTTGCGCCAGAGGTCGTTCATCTCCGCATCCGATTTGGCCCACGGTTCTTTTTCGCGTGTGTACTGGTAGCTTTCCTTCACATTGAAATCAAAGCCCTGCTTGAGCAGTGACCGCGCATAGGCGATGCGCTCGGCGATACGCTGCTCATACAGGTTGAACATGGTGAATGGGATATTCAGGTCCTCGCTGAGGATCGCATCATCAAGCTTGGTTCTCGCTGCTGAAAACAGGTCGATATCGGCTTGCTGGAAAAATATCTTTTCGCCGTCCATCGACTTGATGTAGCTGTCGAAGATCTTGGAGGAAGTAATGTCATCCAGCGGAATCGCTTTATAGTGGTAGCGGCTAAGCACCTCGGCAGCGAGCCTGGCAGACTGCGCCTGCTGTTGCATGGGCTTGAGCTGCATGGGAGCCAGTGAGGCATTATTCGTAGCGGCTTGTGTGGTGATGGCAAATGCAAGCAATAACCACAGCATTTTATTAATCATTTTATTCCTCAACGTCTTTCTGGATTGCTTTCTGAGTTCGATTCTAATTTGGTAGTTCTGGCCTGATGCTGCTCTTGATGCTTGTATAGCGCCGCAGTTTGAAAGTATAACGCCTGAATGCCGAAAGCACCTGAATTACAGGCATATCAGCTGTAATTTCAGGTGCTTTCTTATATCCGGCGTATGAAGTTATTCGACACGAAACTCTTTTACTGCCACCTGCTTGTCATCCAGCAATATCTCGACCTGGTAACTGCCTTTTTTCCAGCCATCGTTCTGCAATATATGGAATTCTGTCGAAGCTTTACCAGTCGATTCGATATCCTGGGAAGTATCCTCCAGGTTTTCCTGTTCGCCATTCTTTATGTAATGCCATTTGGCCTTCATCGTCCCCTTGCCTGTGCCTGTGGTTTCAACCACCACATACACGGTATCGTTAGGCCCGAATGTCGTATTTTCCTTCATCACCTGCTTATTCTCATCCAGCGTGCTGCCAACCTGCACCTTGCTGATGGTGATGCCTTCAGTGCCTGTACCCGCGGGGACTGGTGTCACTTTCGATTCCGGCACCAGTGCCGTATCTGCCTCATGGGCAGGGGCCGTGGTGGAAGATACGTCTTCATTTTTGCCGCATGCCAAAAGCGACAATGTGAGTGATAAAAGCACAAGCAGTTTAGTTGTATTCATAGCATTCCATTCAGTGAAAAGGTTTAAGTACTATCGCGATACATGAATTTACCGGACATGGTCGAAGGATAGGACATTGAAAGGAACCGGCTGTTCCCGATTTTTTCTTTTTCAGTGGCATGAACAAAAAAACAGGGCGTGCAAGCTATCCGCCCACACGCCCTGCAATACCCTTCCAATAACCTGAGTACGACTGATTACATCGCGCTACACCGGCTTGCGCATGGTCACGAACTCTTCCGCCGCTGTGGGGTGGATACCGATGGTCGAATCGAACACCGCCTTGGTTGCACCCGCCCGGATAGCCACTGCCATGCCCTGGATGATTTCCCCGGCGTCCGGCCCTACCATGTGCATGCCGACCACTTTGTCGGTAGAGCGCACCACGATCATCTTCATCAATGTCTTTTCATTGACGCCGGCCAGCGTATTTTTCATGGGCTTGAAGACCGATTTATAGATGTCGATATCATGATGGCCTTCGTGGCTGTATTTAGCCCTTGCCTGCTCCTCGGTCAAACCGACCGTGGCGATATTGGGCTGGCTGAATACTGCAGTCGGTATATTGTCGTAATCGACATGCGCAGTTTTGCCCGCATATAGCCTGTTCACGAGCGCCATGCCCTCTGCCGTCGCCACCGGCGTCAAATTGACGCGGTTGGTGACATCACCCAGGGCGTAGATGGAAGGCACACTGGTCTGGTATTCATCAGTGACCTTCACCGCACCCAGGCTATCCAGCTCGAC
>JAZKEL010000324.1:0-4592 GCA_040387075.1 Pseudomonadota bacterium | reverse complement strand
GGAGAAAAAAATGCCAAAAATGAAGACTAAGAGCGGCGCTAAAAAGCGCTTCAAGTTCTTGGGTAATGGCAAGGTTAAGCGTACCCATTCGCACCTGCGCCACATCCTGACCAAGAAGACCACCAAGCAAAAGCGTAAACTGCGCGGCACGGCGATCGTTTCCCCAACTGATGTCAAGCGCGTACGCGCTATGATGCCGACACAATAAGGAGATAGATCATGCCTAGAGTCAAACGTGGTGTCACAGCTCGTGCCCGTCATAAAAAAGTATTAGATGCTGCCAAGGGTTACCGCGGCCGTCGTAAGAACGTCTACCGTGTAGCCAAGCAGGCGGTGATGAAGGCAGGCCAATACGCCTACCGCGATCGTCGCCAGAAGAAACGTCAATTCCGTGCTTTGTGGATTGCGCGTATCAACGCCGGTGCACGTGAATGCGGCCTGACATACAGCCGTTTCATCAACGGCCTGAAGAAAGCCGCGATCGAAGTGGATCGTAAAGTACTGGCTGACCTTGCTGTATTCGACAAACCGGCATTTGCCCAGTTTGCTGAACTCGCGAAGTCCGGCCTTTCTGCTGCTTAATTAACAGCATATGAAAAAGGAGGCTTCTTGCCTCCTTTTTTTACGGCGCTACATTGGCGCAACGTCTTTATAAAGTAATCCAGCCAGCATGCAAACGACCGAACAAATATCAGGAAATTCATTGCAGTCGCTTATTCCTGAAGCCGAAATGGAATTTTCTGCCTGCACTACGGTGAATGACCTGGAGCAGGCAAAAGCACGTTTCCTGGGCAAAAGCGGCTTGCTGACAGAGGCATTGAAAGGCCTGGGCAAACTGACTGCCGAGGAGCGCCCGGCAGCGGGGGCTGCCATCAATGTAGTCAAGCAGGCAGTAGAGGCGGCCCTTAAAGCCAGGCGCGATGCCATCCTGCTGGCCGAGCAGGAGGTACAGCTGGCGAGCGAAGCGCTGGATGTAACCTTGCCCGCCCGCAGCAGGGGCATGGGAGGGTTGCATCCTGTATCGCTGACACTGGCACGCATCGAGGAGCTGTTCCACTCTATCGGATTCGAAGTGGCCGAGGGCCCTGAAATCGAAACCGATTTCTATAACTTCACCGCATTGAATATTCCGGAGAACCATCCCGCCCGTGCCATGCACGACACGTTCTACGTCGACGACAATAATGTGCTGCGTACACACACTTCGCCGGTGCAGGTGCATTACATGCAGGAGGCCATGAAGGACAAAAGCGGCCCCCCTTTGAAAATCATTGCGCCGGGCCGCGTCTACCGTGTGGATTCGGATGCTACCCACTCCCCCATGTTCCACCAGGTGGAAGGCCTATGGGTGGATGAGGACATCAGTTTCGCCAATCTTAAAGGAGTGGTGCAGGATTTCCTCCAGCGCTTCTTTGAGAAGGATGACCTGCAGGTGCGTTTCCGCCCTTCGTTCTTCCCGTTTACCGAGCCTTCCGCAGAAATGGACATGAGCTGGAACGGCGGCTGGCTGGAAATAGGCGGTTGCGGCATGGTGCATCCGGAAGTATTCAGGCACGTGGGCATAGACAGCGAAAAATACCGTGGTTTTGCATTCGGTTTAGGTGTGGAACGCTTGACCATGCTGCGTTACGGCGTTAATGATTTGCGCCTGTTCTTCGAGAATGATCTCCGCTTTTTAAAGCAGTTTGGTAAATAACATGCAGTTTTCAGAACAGTGGTTACGCCAGTATGTAAATCCTTCGCTCGATAGTGCGGAGCTCAGTCATGCACTCACCATGTCAGGCCTCGAAGTGGAAGCACTGGAACCTGTGGCTGTGAGCTTCAGCAAGGTCGTCGTTGCCGAGATCGTCAGCGTCGAGAAACATCCCGATGCCGATAGACTGCAAATCTGCAAAGTGGACGTCGGTGGTGCCGAGCCACTGCAGATCGTATGCGGCGCCAGTAATGCGCGTGCCGGGCTGAAGGCACCCTGCGCGCTGGTTGGGGCCGAACTGCCCGGATTTTCCATCAAACAGGCCAAGGTGCGCGGCATAGAGTCCTTCGGCATGATGTGCTCTGCCAAGGAGATAGGATTGGCGGAAGAAGCCACCGGCTTGCTCGAATTGCCGGCAAGTGCAACTGTCGGCCAGGACATCCGCGAATATTTTGGGCTGGATGACAGTCTATTCACGCTGAAACTCACCCCTAACCGCAGCGACTGCCTCAGCATCACAGGTATAGCGCGTGAAGTGGCCGCGTTGACGGGTGCAGCATTGAATCTGCCGTATATTGCGCCCATCCAGGCGACCACGGCCGCAAGCAAGCAGGTCAGCGTACACGCAGCAGAGAACTGTCCGCGCTATGCCGGGCGCATGATCACAGGCGTCAATGCAAGCAGTGTAACGCCGGAGTGGATGGTACGCCGCCTGGAGCGCAGCGGCTTACGCAGCATCAGTGCTATCGTCGACGTAACCAATTATGTGCTGCTGGAATCCGGGCAGCCGCTGCATGCATTCGATGCCGGCAAGCTTCAGGGCCAGATCAGTGTGCGCCTCGCCAATGCCGATGAATCGATCACCTTGCTCAACCAGCAGGTCGTCAAGCTTCATCCCGACATGCTGGTCATTGCAGATGATAGCGGCGCCATTGCGCTCGCCGGCATTATGGGCGGCGAATCCACTGCAGTGTCGGATCAAACGTCGGACATTTTCCTGGAAAGCGCTTTCTTCACGCCGGATACCATTGCCGGAAAAGCCCGCCGTCTGGGCCTGAGCACGGATTCTTCATACCGCTTCGAGCGGGGTGTCGACTTCGGTAATACCGTGCATGCACTCCAACGTGCTACTGCATTGATCCAGGAGATTTGCGGTGGCGAAGCCGGTCCGGTGACCGAGATAGTCGGGGAGCTCCCTATACGTACGCCAGTATTGCTGCGCATGGACAGACTGCTTTCCGTATTGGGAATCGTACTGGATGAGACCCAGGTTTCCACATTATTCAATCAGCTGGGATTCGCCTATAAGCGCGTTGCCGGCGGCTTTGAAGTGACGCCACCCAGCTACCGCTTTGACATCGGTATTGAAGAAGACCTGATCGAGGAAATCGCCAGGTTGCACGGCTACGACAATATTCCGGCGACTCCACCACAAGCCCAGCTGAACATGTTGCCCAGCAATGAAAGCATCCTGAATCGCGCCTATCTTCGTGACATATTGGTCACGAATGATTACCAGGAAATCGTCAGCTACAGCTTTGTCGACGAGCGATGGGAAAAAGAACTATTGAGCAACCAGACGCCTATCCAGCTCAAAAACCCTATCGCCAGCAATATGAGCGTCATGCGGTCAGGCCTGTGGGGCGGGCTTCTTGACACACTGGTCTATAACCTCAACCGCAAGCATGACAGGGCGCGCCTCTTTGAAATCGGCGCTACCTATAAAAATGAGGCCGGTGTATACGGCGAGACCCTGCATATCTCCGGTCTTGCATACGGAGATGCAGTCCCAGAACAGTGGGCAGTGGAATCGCGAAGTGTCGATTTTTTCGATATCAAGGCGGATGTCGATAATTTAACCGGCGGGTCGGCGAGTTATCTTGCTGCAACGCATCCGGCATTGCATCCTGGCCAGTCTGCCCAGGTGCTTTTGGATGGAAAGCCGGTAGGCTGGGTTGGCAAGTTGCATCCTAAATGGCAACAGCATTACCAGTTGCCGCGCGATACCGTATTGTTCGAGTTGGAAGTCGAGCCATTACTAACGCGAAATTTAGCTCGCTATATCGAAGTGCCGAAATTTCCGCCGATACGTCGCGATCTGGCAGTTGTGGTGGACGAGAATGTCGATGTCGCCTCTATTCTTAAAACGATAAACGACGGCAATATTGAGCACTTTAGTCATGCCGCTTTGTTCGATATTTACCGTGGCAAAGGCATTGCTGAAAACAAAAAAAGCCTTGCATTTCTGGTGCTTATGCAAGATACTCAAAAAACTTTAACGGATTCAGAAGCCGATGCAGTGATGGCGAAAATACTGGATTTAGTAATGCATCAGCATGGCGCCATACTAAGATAAAACAAATCCAAAGATTAATAAGCGCGTTGTAATGACGCAGTGTAAAGATAAATAAGTTGCAGTAGAGAGGGTGGCATGACACTAACAAAAGCAGATTTGGCCGAATTGCTGTTTGATCAGGTAGGGTTAAATAAACGCGAAGCCAAAGACATGGTGGAAGCATTTTTCGAAGAGATCCGCACGGCACTGGAAACGGGTGACACGGTCAAACTTTCAGGATTCGGTAACTTTGAATTACGTAAAAAATCCGAACGACCAGGCCGCAATCCTAAAACCGGTGAAGAAATTCCTATCACGGCACGCCGTGTCGTTACATTCCATGCAAGCCAGAAACTTAAGAGCAAGGTAGAGGAAGCATACGGTGGGGCAAGCGCTTAAAACTCAGCTTCCATCCATCCCCGCCAAGCGCTATTTCACTATCGGTGAAGTCAGCGAGCTTTGCGGGGTAAAGCCACATGTGCTGCGCTACTGGGAACAGGAGTTCACGCAACTCAAGCCGGTAAAGCGGCGTGGCAATCGTCGTTATTACCAGCACCATGAAGT
>JAZKEL010000323.1:0-6183 GCA_040387075.1 Pseudomonadota bacterium | reverse complement strand
TAACCGCTGGGCCGCACTGCACCACCCGTTCACCGCGCCGAAAGACGGCCACGAAGACCTGCTCACCAGCAACCCGGGCGCAGCACTCTCCAACGCCTACGACATGGTACTGAACGGCTGGGAAGTCGGCGGCGGTTCCGTGCGTATCCACAAGCAGGACGTGCAGTCCAAGGTATTTGACGCTCTCAACATCAGTAAGGAAGAAGCCCAAGAGAAATTCGGCTTCCTGCTGGAGGCCCTGCAATACGGTGCCCCTCCACATGGCGGCCTTGCGTTTGGTTTAGATCGCCTGGTGACGCTGATGGCCGGTGCCGAGTCCATCCGTGACGTGATCGCCTTCCCGAAGACACAGCGTGCCCAGTGCCTGCTGACCAATGCGCCGAATGAGGTAGACGAGAAGCAACTGAGGGAACTGCACATACGCGTCCGGACGCCAAATGTTGCCGCCAGCTAATTAAAAAGCTTATGCCGACCGTCCTGAGAATAGGCGCTTACCGTTTTTTCTTTTATGCTAATGAAGGCACGGAACCGGTTCATATCCATGTGCAGTCGGGTCGTAGCTTGGCGAAATTCTGGTTATATCCAGTGGCGCTGGCAAGCAGCACAGGGTTCGCCGCACAGGAATTGACCAAGCTTCATGGCTTGGTACGTGAGAATGAGCAATTATTCAAGGAGGCATGGCATGAGTTCTTTAACGCTGCACGCTGAACCTTTGGCGCAATCTGTCCAACTTACCGATATTGAGCTGGTGGTGAATCTTGTGGATGGCCGCGTCCTTTCAACACCTTTGGTCTGGTTTCCACGCTTACTTGCAGCATCGCCAGATGAGCGTAAACACTATGAATTGCTGGGTAATGGTGAAGGCATTCATTGGCCGGATGTCGATGAAGATATTAGTGTGGCAGGGCTGCTTGCTGGTAACTCTTCAGTTGAGTATCGCAACTAAATGCATTTAGTTGTATTAGCTAGCAAATGCGTTTAAGGAAGTAGTAAGTGGAAAAATGGCGCATCTATCTTCATGAAGCTCTGTGCCAGATAGATTTTGCAATGCGCTCCTACCATGAGTTTGAGCAAGCCTTGCTAGCAAATGAAGCCCTTTCGGTTTTTTATAGACTCCACCATTTTATGGTGCATGTAACAAACATTGATAAGTTGTTAGATACTAAATCTAATCCACAGCGGGCTCAGTTACTGAACGAACATATTGATTTAAAAGATATTGACCTGAAATTAATCTGTAGACTCAGGAATCATCTTGAACATTTCGATGAGCGCCTTGTTGTCTGGATTGCAAATCACGATGGTCATGCTTTTTTTTGATATGAATATAGTGACGGGTGCGAAAGGCTTTCCAAACAAAGTATTTCTTCACGCACTAGATGGATATACGTTTAAGTTTTACGGCGAAGATTTTCCGCTTAAACCAATATTGGAATCTGTAGAAAAGCTGAATGTTCAGCTTCTTGCGGCAATTGATGCTAAGTAATTTAATACTTTATGCCTATAAAACCTTTAATCCGCACCGTCCCGCACTATCCCAAGCAAGGCATCCAGTTCCGCGATATCACCACGCTGCTGAAAGACCCGTCTGGTTTTCGCATGGTAATCGATGAGTTAGCTAAACAGTTTCAGAATGAGAAAATACACAAGATCGCAGGTATCGAAGCTCGTGGTTTTATCATCGGTGCGGCCCTGGCGTATAAGCTAAATGTGGGATTCGTACCCGTCCGCAAGCAGGGCAGGTTACCTGCCGAAACGATAGGCCAGGATTACCAGTTAGAGTACGGAGTAGACCGGGTAGAAATACATACCGATGCCATTACCAAAGGTGAGCAAGTTCTACTGGTGGATGACCTGATCGCCACTGGAGGCACTGCAGAAGCATCGGCAGCGCTGATTAAACAACTGGGCGGGGAAGTGCTTGCGTGTGCTTTCGTGATCGACCTGCCGGAGCTGGGCGGCAGGCGGCGGCTGGAGCAGGCCGGTCTGGAAAGCTTTGCCCTGTGTGAGTTTGAAGGCGAGTGATGACCGCTGTGATGGATAGTTTTCTGGACGTTGCATATGCCCTGGTGCGAGCACCCGTCCATCCATGGTGAAACCAGCCAAACAGGGCCGCAACGATGCCTGTGCTTGCGGCAGCGGCAAAAAATTCAAGCAATGCTGCATGCTGAAACCAGCAAACGCATCCCTTCCTTCTTCAGCGCCTTTTTCCACCCCGTCTTCCTTGCAGGTACTCGACATGGCGATCGCCCATTTCGAGCGCGGCAACCACCAGTCTGCTATCGTGATTTGCCAGCGGATACTACAAGGCGAGCCTGCCAATTTTTCTGCCATGACCTTGCTAGGCGTATTGGCGTTTTATGCTGGCAATGCGGACGCCGCCGTTCATTTGCTGGAAAAGTCGCTGGCAATACAGCCGTCGCAGCCGGATGCGCACAACAACCTGGGGGAAATCCTGAGGGCGACCGGCCAATTCCAGCCGGCTTTGCGGCATTTCCAGGAAGCGTTGCAGATAAATCCCCGCCACCTGGGCGCATTGATCAACTGCGGCAATGCACTGCAGGATGTGTATCGCTACCAAGACGCTATTGAGGCCTACCAGGCTGCGTTGACCGTGATGCCGGCGCATGCCGGCGCGTTGAGCAATCTTGCCAATATCTACCAGCAGCTTTACCGACACCAGGATGCCATCGCTGCGTTTTCCAGGTTGTTACTGGTCGTCCCTGATTACGATTGGGCGCTTGGTGGCAGCATGTATTCCCGTATCCATTGTTGCGACTGGCAGGATTACGAGCAGGATGTAGGGGAAATCACCCGGCAGGTCTCGCAGGGGAAACGTGCCATCAAAGTATTTGAACTGCGGCCGATTTCGGGCGATCCTGCGCTTGAACTGCTGTGTGCCCGCACGTTTGCGGACGCAATGTATCCTGTAGGTCCTGTAGTCAAAAAAGCAGGGATTGAAACCCTGGAAAACGCGCAAGAAATCGCGAACCGGGTAATCAAGAGTCAGTCTCGCGCAGAAAAAATAAAGATCGCCTATTTATCGGCGGATTTTCGGGAGCATCCGGTTTCCCAGTTGCTGGTCGGTGTGATCGAACAGCATGACCGCGCAGTGTTCGAGGTGATCGGCATTTCCTTCGGTCCGGACGATGGAAGTGCCAGCCGCATACGCATGATGAGTGCCTTCGATGTGTTCATCGATGTGCGCGACCAAAGCGATGAGCAGGTTGCCCAATTGTTGCGCACGATGAACGTGGATATTGCCATCGACCTGATGGGCTACACCACCCATGCCAGGCCGGCCATTTTCACGCAACGAGCAGCGCCGGTACAGGTATCCTACCTGGGGTATGCCGGCACGACAGGCTCAGTGGCGATGGATTACATCATCGCGGACGATGTCATTATCCCGGAACAGCATGCACAATTTTATGCCGAGCGTGTGATCCGTCTACCCGGCCCGCTGCTCCCGCGCGATACATCGTTGGCCGATGCCAGCGTCCCAAGCCGGCTGGAGGCAGGGTTGCCCGAAAAGGCCTTCGTATTCTGCGCCTTTAACAACCATTACAAGATTTCCCCGGCTATCTTCGATGTGTGGATGCGCCTGCTGGGCCGCATGGAAGGTAGCGTGCTCTGGCTGTCGGCTGCGAATCCCGTGGTGCAGGGTAATCTCCGCAGCGAAGCCGCAAAACGGGGCATAACACCTGGCAGGATTATTTTCGCCCGGCGTACCGAACGCCTGGAAGACCACCTTGCCAGGCATGCGCTTGCCGACCTGTTCCTGGATACCTTCCCTTATAATGCGCACACCACCGCCAGCGATGCCTTATGGGCAGGCCTGCCGGTAGTGAGCATGCTGGGTGAGACATTTGCCGCGCGGGTGGCGGGCAGCCTGCTGCAAGCGCTGTCCATGCCGGAGTTGGTCACCGACTCCCTGGATGCGTATGAACAGCTTGCCTATGATCTTGCCGCCAATACGGCCAGGCTTGCGGCAGTTAAAGGCAGACTACTGCATAACAAGACGGCGCTAGCCGCGTTCGATGTAAAGCAATACACTCGAAATCTTGAGCAGGCGCTAACGCAGCTGGTGTCGCCTGTCGAAGGAAAGGTTACCGCATGAAACCATTTTCAGCCGGCACTACGAGCCCGGAGCAGGCCTTGCTTGAGCAGGCACTGCAATACCAGCAGAACGGCAATGCTGCACAGGCGGAGTCCCTGTATCGGCAGCTGGTAGGCATGAAATCGCGCCAGCCGGCGGTGTATATACGTTATGCCGAACTGCTGCAGGAGACAGGCCGCATCCCGCAGGCGATAGCGATCTGCCGCCAGCTGGTTACCCTATATCCCGATATGGCGGAAGCCCACTACCAGCTAGCCACCTATTATGCCGGCCAGGATAAGGCGAAGGAGGCGCTGGAGCGGCTGCAGTTTGCCATTTCGCTGGATAGTCGGTATGCCGAAGCGCATTTCCTGATGGGCACGCTGCTTAAAAAATCTGGCAGGCACATGGAGGCAGTTGAGAGTTTTAAGAATGTCATTTCCATCAACCCGGCTGTGCTGGAAGCTTATTACAACCTGGGTAATACGCTGGCCCAGATCGGCAGGTACGATGAGGCGATTGCCCATTACCGGCATCTGCTGGGGTTGGAGGCAGAACATGCCCCAGGCGCTATTGAAGTAAAATTCAATATGGGCAATGCGCTGCTGGCGGCAGGGAAAACAGGCGAGGCAATTGCACTTTTTCGCGAAGTGCTTGCAGCAAGACCCGATTTTGCGACCGCCCATGTCAACCTGGGCAACGCCCTGTTAGCTGCCAAAGAGTACGACCAGGCGATTGCAAGTTACCGAACGGCACTGGAGTTCAGTCCAGGCCAGTCGGAAATCCTGCTGAACCTGGGCACCGCGTTAAAAGACAAAGGCGATAAGCAGGCGGCGGTCGATGTCTACCAGCAGGCAATCGCAGCCAACAGGAATTCCAGGGAAGCCCGCGACAACCTCGGCAACCTGTACTTATCCCTGGGTGAACACCAGAAAGGGCTGGAGTGTATAAGGAAAGGCTCCGGGTTTATCCGCTTCCAGCTGGCAAAAGGGTATGCAGTGCTATGAAAGGCATGCAATGAATCGTATCGACATAGCGGGCGGCGCTAACCCGCATTTTATCGGGGCCTGGCAGTTGGAAGACAAGACGCTGTGCGACGAGCTTATCCAGTTCTTCGAGCACCACCAGGACAGGCAAAGGCAGGGTGTTACGCTGGAAGGCCTGAACCCCAGTGTGAAGAACTCGCTGGATTTATCGATAGCGCCTTCCGATATGAACGCACCCAGCCATAGGGCGATCAAGAAGTATATCGGCCAGCTGTATGCCTGCTATATGGATTACGCCAGGCAATGGCCCTTTCTCGGGGAGACATTCCCGGCGCTGGACATTGGTAAATTCAACCTACAGAAGTACAATCCCGGTGGCCATTTTGCGCGTATTCATAGCGAACGCACGGATATGGCATCCCTGCACCGCCTGTTTGCCTTCATGACTTACCTGAACGATGATTTTGAGGATGGCGAAACGCATTTTATCCACCAGCAATTGAAAGTAAAACCGGAAAAAGGCAAGACCCTTATCTGGCCTGCGGAGTGGACGCATGCGCATGCAGGGGAAGTGGTGAATGGCGGTAGTAAATACATTGCTACCGGCTGGATGCTGTTGCCCCATTGATAACTCCGTGAATACACTCGCTTATAAAACACCGGTTTCAGCCCTTGTATTGATTCATACGTCGGCACTTGAAGTGCTGATCATGGAGCGTGCCGATAAAGCGGGTTTCTGGCAATCGGTGACCGGTAGCCTAGAGCTGAATGGCGATGCCCTGGAGCGTCCTATTGACGCGGCAATCCGCGAGGTGCTTGAAGAGACGGGAATCGACGCCACATTATATAAACTCAGCGACTGGGGTGTTTCGCATGTGTACGAGATCTACCCGCACTGGCGCCATCGCTATGCGCCCGGCGTGACGGAAAATACGGAACATATTTTTGGGTTGGAATTGCCTGCGCCTGTGGCTGTCCAACTGGCTCCTGACGAGCATATAAATTATGAATGGGTAGACTGGCGCGAAGCAGCTAAGCGTGTTTTTTCATGGACGAATGTAGAAGCCTTGCGTAAGCTGGGCGAGCGCCACAATCTCA
>JAZKEL010000322.1:0-5266 GCA_040387075.1 Pseudomonadota bacterium | reverse complement strand
GGTCTGCGCTTCCAGCGTCTTGGCGACCACCAGCAGGCCGCTAGTGTCCTTGTCCAGCCGATGCACGATGCCGGCACGCGGAACCTCACTGACCTGCGGCACGTGGTGCAGCAACGCGTTCAGTAAGGTGCCGTCCCAGTTGCCGGCGGCGGGATGCACCACCATGCCGGCCGGTTTGTTCACCACCAGGATATGGTCATCCTCAAAGACGATCTCGATGTCGATGTCCTGCGCCTGGAAGGCATTACGCTCAGGCAACACCTGCGGGATGATCTGCAGCTTCTCGCCACCCCATACCTTGGTTTTGGCCGTCACGCTGTCGCTGGCGATATTGCCTGTCGCCATGGTGACCAGGCCTTCCTTGATCCAGCTCTGCAGGCGTGAACGTGAGTGTTCGGGCATCATCTTCTGCAAGGCCTGGTCCAGCCGCAGGCCGCCCAGGTTCTGGGGAATGGTAAGACTGATAGGTACGGTTTCGGTCATCGGTTATAATCTGCGTATATTGTTATGGATTAAGTAAATGAAACATAGTTTAGCGTTTATTGCGGCCATTATGCTGGCAACCTGGCTTTCCGGCTGCGCCATTTTCGGTGCGCCGACAGAGCTCGACGAGACCAAGAACTGGCAGGCGGACCGTATCTACGCTGAAGCCGAAGAGTTGATGAAGAAGCGCGATTACGAAAAGGCCGTCAAGTATTTCGATATCATCGGCTCTCGTTACCCGCACGGCAAATACGCCACACAGGCTCAACTTGAAACGGCCTACGCCTATTACAAAAAGAACGACCCAGCCTCTTGCATAGCAGCTGCCGACCGCTTCATCAAGCTGCATCCCAACCACCCGAACGTAGACTACGCCTATTACATCAAGGGCCTGGCCACTTTCAATGAACGCGGTGTGGTGGAAAAACTCACCAAGCAGCAAATTGACGACCGCGACCCCAAGACCCTGCGTGAATCGTTCTACTCTCTGAAAGAACTGGTTACACGTTACCCAAACAGCCGTTATATCAAGGACGCCACCTTGCGCATGACCTACTTGGCCAATACCCTGGCCAGCCATGAACTGCATGTGGCGCGTTATTACATGAAGCGTAAAGCCTACGTGGCAGCCGTCAACCGTTGTAAATACGTGCTGGAGAACTACTCCGAAACACCTGCTGTTGAAGAGGCCCTGGTCATCAGCATCAGCGCTTACGACCTTCTGGAAATGGAAGACCTGAAACAGGATACATTACGCGTCTTGCAGGCCAACTACCCGAACAGCCCCATGCTGGGAACTGCCGTGCCGCCCGATGAGCGCGTATGGTGGAAATTCTGGGAAAGCTTATATAACAAATAGCAGGTTTCGCTCGGCTCAGGCCAGCTAACCTGGCAGGTGTGGCGACTAGTTCAATTCTAGTTCTAGCCGCTTTAGTACATACGCTTTTCTTTACCAGATTACTTCTTAGGCGCCCTTCTCCTGGCGACCGCCGTGGCTTTCGGCGGCACGACTGACCTGGTCTTCTTTACTTTACCTGTCTCTTCATTCTTCTTAGCATTCAACTCCGCACGGTGTGCGGTCTTGCGACGGCGCATACTGACGATACCTTCGCCTTTCACCCGCTTATCGGTTTCAGCAAACGGGTTTGCGCCCTGGTTGAACTGCACGCGCAGCGGCGTGCCTGTGAGCTGGAATGTCTTGCGGAACAGGCCCTCCAGGAAACGCTTATAGGTATCCTTCACGCCGTCCACATGGTTGCCGTGGATGACCACGATAGGCGGGTTGCTGCCGCCCTGGTGGGCGTAGCGCAACTTCGGGCGTATGCCTTTGCTGATAGGCGGCTGGTGCTGGATAGTCGCGTCGATCAGCACACGCGTCAGCTGCGGTGTGGAGAGTTTGGCAAACGCGGCCTTGTAGGCGCCGTCTACCGAAGTGAACAATTCCGGCAAGCCTTTTTTCCTGAGCGCCGAAATGTAATGGAACTTGGCAAAATCGAGGAACTGCAATTTGCGGTCGATCTCGCGCTTGATCCAGTCGCGGCGATCGTCCTCCAGGCCATCCCACTTGTTAATGGCGACCACCAGGGCACGGCCGGTTTCCAGGATATAGGCTGCCACATGCGCATCCTGTTCAGTAATGCCTTCCTGTGCGTCGACCACTAGGATCGCCACGTTGGCCTCCTCAATCGCCTGGATGGTCTTGATGACCGAGAATTTCTCGATGGCCTCGAACACCTTGCCGCGCTTACGTACACCTGCGGTGTCGATGATGATGTAATGCTTGCCGTCGCGCTCCAGGTCGATATGGATGGAATCGCGCGTGGTACCGGGCTCGTCGAACGCAATGACGCGGTCTTCACCCAGCAATGCATTGACCAGGGTCGATTTGCCTACATTCGGGCGGCCGACGATGGCCACTTTCGGCACCCGGTTCTGCTCGTGCGCTTCTTCATGTTCCGGCTCGGGGAATGGCTCTAGCGCCAATTCCAGCAGGTCGCGCACGCCTTCACCGTGTGCGGACGAGACGGACAAGGGGTCGCCCAGGCCAAGCTCATGGAACTCGGCACTGACGATGGCGCGCTGCATGCCTTCGGTCTTGTTGACTGCCAGCAAGACCGGGCGCTGGCTCTTGCGCAGGCGGTCTGCGATCACTTTATCCTGCGGGCTCACCCCTTGCCGACCGTCGACAACAAAGATGATGACATCGGCTTCATCGATGGCCAGCAAAGTTTGCTTGGCCATTTCCTTCATGATGCCGCTATCGGCTGACGGCTCGAAACCACCGGTATCGACCACCAGGAAAGGTTTGCTGCCGCCTACGCCACGCCCGTAATGGCGGTCACGGGTCAAGCCCGGCAGGTCGGCCACCAGGGCGTCACGGCTCTTGGTCAGTCTATTGAATAAGGTGGATTTGCCGACATTGGGTCGGCCGACGAGAACGATAGTGGGTAACATAGGGAGTGGTTTACTTCGCTGGGCTAACGTAAGGCAGGCGAAGCTGAAGCTTCACCTATCTTAGCTCGCCTATTTGATGGAAATGGCGTAAAGGTTGCCATTGCGTGTCTGTGCCAACAGGCCATTGGTTCCCAGGGCTGTCATCTGCGGCAACAGCGGACTTTTCTCGGTACGCAGGCGGCCGGAAAACGTGCCGTCTTCGCGATCCAGGAAATGCACATAACCTTCGATGTCGCCGAATGCGATAACGCCGCCCATAGGCAATGGCGCGGTCAAGCGGCGATTGGTGAGATCCCCCTGGCGCCAGAATGTCTTGCCGCTAGAATAGTCCAGGGAGTAGATAGCACCGCCGGTATGCGTCACGTACACCCGCGACGCTTCAGCATTCAGGCCGTTGTAACTGGAGATATCGCGCGCCCATGCCACGCGGCCGGTAGCGCGATCGATGGCAGCCACCTTGCCCTGGTATGCCACGGCATAGACCAGCGGGCCATCGACCACAGGCAGGCTGGTGATGTCGGCAATACGTTCGATCTCGGTCGCCCCCTTGGGCTGCGCGACGGAAGTCTCCCAGATCACCTTGCCGTCTTCAACGCGCAATGCGATCAGCTTGCCGCCGGCGAACCCGGCATAGGCAGCACCGCCATCCACCGCCACACCGGCACTCCTGCGCAGGCTTAACGCAGGAGTAGCGCGTTCGTATATCCATTTTCTGGCGCCATCAGCGGCATTGATGCCGAAAATCCGGCTATCGCCGCAGCGCACGACGACGACACCGGCTTCATAGCGCGGCACACTGATGACCTCACTGCTGACTTTGGCTTTCCACAGCAGTTTCCCGGTCTGGTCGAAGGCCAGCACACTGCCGCGCGGCGTACCTACCAACACAAGGTCAGGTCCTAACCCAACACCGCCGGATAGTTTTTCACCTGCGTTGATGCGCCACATCTGCGTGCCTTTTGCAGCGTCGATGCGCGCGATATCGCCGGAAGCACTCGCGGCATATACAGCCCCTTCTTCCATCGCCGGGGAAAAGTCGTTATCTTCGGATGCGCCTATCTTGATATTCCAGACTATCTTCGGCTGGATGGATGGCTTGCTAATTTCCGCCAGCTCACCCGGCGGATCGGTCAGTTCACGTCCGAACATGCGCTCGGATATATCGGTTTTTACATCGGTTATCGCACTGCAGCCACTGATGAAGATCGCGATAGCGAGAGATACCGATAGCCCGGCCTTCCATGCTGACTTCTGGCATGCTGACTTCAATTTCACAGGGCTTCCAGTTTGTACTCGGTGTAACGGTGATAACGCCCATCGGCATCAAGCTTGCTCAATGCATCCTCATAAGCCAACTTGGCTTCGGGCTTCTTGTCCTGCGCGAGCAACACATCGCCTTTGAGGTCGGCGAACAAACCGTCAAATGCAGGATCATGCTTTTCGGCCAGGGTCTTAAATGCTGCATCCAACTCCTTGTCCGCAACCTGCAATGCTGCCAGTTGCAATAAGGCAATCGCCCTGACTGCATCCTCTTTTGCATGGTCGGCCGCCCACTGCAGTTGGGCCTTGGCGCTCTTGGTGTCCTTCGCGGTGTAATTGGCCTTGGCTGCAGCAATCGCCGCCCGCGCCGCATAAGGCGTAGAAGCATACTTCTCCATCAGCTCACCGGAGATCGCCTTGATAGGCTTAAGATCGGTCTCGGCCAAGTGGGTCATCTCATCGTAACGGGCAGACGCCTGCAACGATTGCTGGCGTTGGTAGAACTCCCAGCCCTTAAAGGCCGAGAAACAAACGGCTACGATCAATACCGCAGTACTGACCATTCCGCCGTTAGCCTTCCACCATGTCTTCAGCGCGTCTAATTGATCCTGTTCTTCTAAATCCAGTGCCATGACTATCCTTAATCTTTCTCGAATTCTATTGTTTGCAAAAAACCATGTTTGCTAAAAAAGCATTTTATTCAGGCAGATCTTATTATTCCGATCGACCTAAAGCATCGCCGGCTCTGCCGCCAAACCGTCTGGCTTATGTTTTCGCCCGGGAATCGATCTTAATAAATTACGTGTATATTCTTCTTTAGGGCTATGATATATATCATAAACCGAGCCGGTTTCAACCACTTTTCCTTTGTGCATCACAACCACTTCATCCGCTATATGCCGCACCACCCGCAAATCGTGGCTGATAAAAATATAGCTCAGCTTCATTTCCTGCTGCAGCTCTTTCAACAGCAACAGGATTTGCGCCTGTATCGATACATCCAGCGCGGATACCGGCTCATCGCACACGACTACCTGCGGCTCCAGCACCAACGCCCTGGCAATGCCGA
>JAZKEL010000321.1:0-2488 GCA_040387075.1 Pseudomonadota bacterium | reverse complement strand
GATCGCCACGTGCGAGTCGGCGGTGACAAAGCCATGCCCGGGAAAATGCTTGCCGACTGCCGCCATGCCCCCACGCTTAAGCCCCTGCATCAGCGCAAACGCCAGTTCGCTGATGGCCTGCGGCGCGGAGTGGAAGGCACGATTGCCGATGACCTGGCTTTCGCCGTAATCCATGTCCAGCACCGGCGTAAAGCTGAAATCCACGCCGCGCGCGCGTAGCTCCACGGCCAGCACCCAGCCGGCCTCTTCCGCCAGCTGTTTGGCGCGCTTGGGACTTTTGTCCCATATCTTGCCAAACTCGCGCATGGGCGGAATCTTGGTAAAACCTTCCTTGAAGCGCTGCACGCGCCCGCCTTCGTGGTCCACCGCGATGAGCAGAGGTGGCTGGCGAACCGCATGGATATTGGCTGTCAGGGCCTTCAATTGCGCAGGTGAAGTGTAATTTCGGGCAAAGAGGATAACCCCGCCGACAAGCGGATGTTGCAAGCGGCGGATATCCTCCGCAGTGAGCTCGGTGCCCACGACATCGAGCATGACTGGACCTAAAGACATAGCTGGCTTTCGTTTCAGTAAGTGTTAATTAAATCGTTTAGTCGAACCAGCCGTATCCTAACAGCTTCTGCACGGATATTGCTCATGCCTGCTCAAGCGCGCCGCACATCCCAATGATCGCGCAGCTGGTCGCCCAGCACGTTCACCGCCAGCACCATCGACATCAGGCTTAGGCCGACAACAAGCACATAATGCGGGGCTACCAGCAAATAGCGTACGCCGTCTTTCAGCATGCTGCCCCACGATGCGTTCGGCGCCTGGATGCCCAGCCCTAGGAAAGAAAGGCTGGCTTCGGCGATCACCAGGCTGGCGATACTGTAGGTAGCCTCGACCACCAACGGCGCGGCCAGTAGAGGCAGCATATGTTTGAACATGATGCGTGGAACGCTTGCACCCAGGGATTCGGCAGCCTGCACGTGCTGCCTGCTGCGCAACGACAGCGCCTGCGCCCGCGTCAATCTGGCATACCCCACCCAGGAAGTGAGGCACAGGGCGAGTATGAGGTTATTCAGCCCCGGCCCCAGCACCGCCGCAAAGGCGATGGCAAGCAAAATACCGGGAAACGCCAGGAATACATCCGTAATGTGCATCAGCAGGCGATCCACCTTGCCGCCGTAATAGCCTGCCACCAGCCCGAGGAGAGTACCGAAACTCAATGTAATCAGCGTCACGCTGATCGCTACCAGCAAAGACACTTGCGCACCCGCCAGCAACCGTGCGAACAGGCTGCGCCCCAGGTCGTCATGCCCCAGCCATGAGTGCGTATCCGGACTCGCCAATATGGAACCGAGATCGATGGCATTGGGATGCAGGCTGAACATGGCATTCGTGACCACCGCGATACACCACGCCGCCAGGACGAACAACGGCCATTTTTTCTGCAACATCATGCGGCGAACCGGATGCGCGGATCCACCAGGCCATAGGCCAGATCCGTCATGGTGTTGATAACAACATAGCTCAGTGCAATCACCAGTACGCAGGCCTGGGTCACGGGATAGTCACGCTTTTCGATGGATTCCACCAGCAGGCGGCCGATGCCGTCCCAGCCGAACACGGTTTCCGTGATCACGGTGCCGGCCAGCAATCCGCCCAGTTGCAGGCCCAGTACGGTCACGATAGGCAACAATGCAACGCGGAGCGCATGGCGCAACACGATAATTCGTTCAGGCAGGCCTTTGGCCCGCGCGGTGCGCACAAAATCCTCATGCAAGACTTCCAGCAGGCTGGCACGGGTCATCCGTGTGAGTATGGCGGCCAGGCCGAAGCCCAGCGTCAGCGCGGGCAGGATGATCGCAGTATTGCTATCCATGCCGCTCACCGGCAACCAGCCCAGCCACAGGGCAAACACCAGCATGAGCAATGGTCCCAGCCAGAAATGTGGCATGGCGGATAAGGTAAGGCTGGCCAGCGTCGCCAGGCTGTCGGGCCAGCGGCCGGAGCGGAGCGCTGCCACGATGCCAAGCGGAAGGCCGATGCAAATCGCAATCACCAGCGCCAGCAACGCTAACTTTGCAGTCGCAGGAATACGCTCCGCCAGTAAATGGGAAATTTCGGTGCGTGTATGAATAGAACGGCCAAAATCGCCATGCGCAAGCTTGCCAAGGTAAGTGCCGAATTGTTGAGGCAGCGACTGGTCCAGCCCCAGGTCGGCCCGCAACTGGGCCCGGTCGGCATTGGCAGCGGACTCGCCCAGCATCACCTCCACCGGGTCGCCCGGCACCAGGTGCACCAGCAGGAATGTCAGCAGCAGGACACCGAAGACCACCGGAATGACACCGAGCAGACGCTTCAACATGCAGTGCTATTTATCGCTGATGTATACATCAAGACCTATTCATCACTGATCATGACGGGTGTACCGGTCGGCACCATGTCGAATAGCGCAATAATGTCATCGTTATGCATACGCACGCAGCCGTGCGAGCCGATCTTG
>JAZKEL010000320.1:0-2682 GCA_040387075.1 Pseudomonadota bacterium | reverse complement strand
GGCATATGCCTTACCCGATCGAAAGCGTCACCGTCGTCAATATGGAACAGGTGCGCACCATAGAAGTGGGCTACCGTTCCGAAGGGGGCGCCGGCCGCAATAAGGAACTGCGCGAATCCCTGATGCTGACCGACGATGAAAATATCATCGACCTCCAGTTTGCGGTGCAATACAACCTGAAAAACGTTGAGGAAAGCCTTTTTAACAACCGGTTCGGTGAAGACTCCGGGCGTAGCACCATCGGTACCGAAGATGCTGTACGCGGAATTGCGGAGAGTGCAATCCGTGAGGTAGTCGGTAAAAGCAAGCTTGATTTTGCACTGTATGAAGGGCGTGAGGAAATTGTCGCCAGCACGAAAAAGCTCATGCAGTCGATACTAGACAGGTATAAAACTGGCGTCAGCGTCGTAAGTGTCACCATGCAGAATTCGCAGCCACCCGAACAGGTGCAGGCTGCGTTCGACGACGCGGTACGTGCCAAGCAGGATCTGGATCGCCAGATCAATGAAGGGCAGGCGTATGCCAATGACGTCATACCGAAAGCCCGAGGAACCGCATCCCGCCTTCTGGCTGAGGCAGCAGGGTACAAGCTGAGGGTGGAGAATGAAGCGCAGGGTAATGCCAGCCGCTTCGAGCAGGTGTTGACGCAATACCAGCGCGCGCCCGAAGTCACCAGGCAGCGTATGTATTTGGATAACCAGGAACAAGTGATGTCCAGCGTAAGCAAGGTAATCGTCGACCAGAAGGGCGGCAATAGCCTGCTTTACCTCCCGCTGGACAAATTGTTGAGTGCTGCAGGTGCTGGCAATACGACCAGTACTTCGGCAACAGCAACTGTGCCTGCTGCGGTTATACCTGAAGTAAGCGACAGCGTTGACCGTTCGCGTGACGCCTTCCGTAGCCGTGACCGTGAAGATAGATAGGCAAGCAAACATATGAAAAATATTGGAACCATATTACTGGGCATCATTGCGGCGTTATTGCTGTTGAGCCTGTCTGCCTTCACTGTAGACCAGCGTGAATATGCTCTGGTGTTCAGGCTAGGCGAGATTGTCGCCGTTAAAAAGGACGCCGGTCTTTATTTCAAGATCCCCATGGTGGATAACCTGCGGTATTTCGATAACCGCATCCTCACACTTGATTCTGCAGAACCGGATCGTTTCCTCACCAGCGAGAAGAAAAACGTACTAGTGGATTCGGTCGTTAAATGGAAGATCATCGACCCGGCCAAGTACTACGTCTCGGTCAAGGGCGACGAGATCCAGGCGGAACGCCGTTTGTCGCAGACCGTCAACGATGGCCTGCGTGCCGAATTCGGCAAGCGCACGATTCATGACGTGGTATCGGGTGAACGTGGGCAGATCATGGAAATCCTGCGTCAGCGTGCCGATCGTGATTCCCGCCAGATGGGTATCCAGGTACTGGATGTGCGACTCAAACGGGTAGACCTGCCGGAAAAAGTAAGCGAATCCGTCTACCAGCGTATGGAAGCTGAGCGTAAAGGTGTAGCGAATCAGTTGCGTTCGGAAGGTTCTGCAGCATCTGAGAAGATCCGTGCCGACGCCGACAAGCAGCGTGAAGTGATTATCGCGGAAGCCTTCCGTGAAGCCCAGAACACCAAAGGTCAGGGCGATGCCAAAGCTGCAGAAGTGTACTCGCAGGCATACAGCAAAAATCCTGAGTTCTATGCGTTTTACCGCAGCCTGGAAGCCTACCGCAATAGCTTCAAGAACAAGAGCGACGTGATGGTGCTGGAGCCTACTTCAGACTTCTTTAAATACATGCGCAACTCGGGTGGCGCAAAGAAATAATCGGCCGGAATCCAGGCCGGATCCAGGCCAGAGTGAAGGTTGAATCAGTTCAATCTGGATTCAGAGCAACTATAACGACAGCTAATTAATTTAGCGCTTATAAAACGGGTGGAAGTTCAATCTTGAATACAACATTGCTGATGGCGCTTGGGCTGATGCTGGTACTTGAAGGCCTTCTGCCCTTGCTGGCGCCAGCCGCATGGCGGCAGACATTTCAACGCATGATTGCGTTGAAGGACGGCCAGCTCCGGTTTGTCGGCCTTGTTTCCATGGTAATTGGTCTGGCGATATTGCTCATCGCACGATGATCTTAAGCCATGCACATGCACACCTCAGTTAAAGAACGTTCATAAACCTTATGCGCAACTGGATACTCCCCGAATACATAGAAGACGTGCTGCCAGCCGAGGCTGCACGTATCGAAAAACTGCGCCGCGACTTGCTGGACTTGTTCGCAGTGCATGGTTACCAGTATGTGATCCCGCCCATGCTGGAATACCTTGAATCGCTGATCACCGGCGTTGGTCATGACCTTGACCTGGCTACATTCAAGGTGGTCGATCAATTGACCGGTCGCCTGATGGGCCTGCGTGCGGACACCACGCCGCAGGCTGCACGCATCGATGCCCACATGCTGAACCACCAGGGCGTAACACGCCTTTGCTACGCCGGCAGTGTGCTGCGCACCAACCCGGATGGACTGGCGCAAACGCGTGAACCTATTCAGCTAGGCGCCGAGCTGTTCGGACATGCCAGTGTAGAAAGCGATATCGAAATCCAGCGCCTGATGATCAAGGCCTTGCAAAAGGCAGGCGTCAACTCGCTGCATATCGACTTCAGCCATGTCGGTATCTTCCGGAGCCTGGTGCAG
>JAZKEL010000319.1:0-1582 GCA_040387075.1 Pseudomonadota bacterium | reverse complement strand
GGAAATAGCGGGATCTCTCTATCCATTCCTTGTATGGTTTCGCCTGCGCCAGCTGATCCTTTACTTCGGCATCGCCGATGATGCGGCCCTGCTCCATGTCGATCAGCAGCATCCTGCCGGGCTGCAAGCGCCATTTCTTGACGATTTTTTCCTGCGGGAATGTCAGCACGCCCATTTCAGAAGCCATCATGACATGGTCGTCATCCGTCACCAGGTAGCGTGCGGGGCGCAGTCCGTTACGATCCAGCGTGGCACCGATCATGCGGCCATCGGTGAAGGCGACGGCAGCCGGGCCATCCCAGGGTTCCATCAGCGCAGCATGGTATTCATAGAAGGCTCGGCGCTCTTCGTCCATCAATGTGTTGCTGGACCAGGCTTCCGGGATCAACATCATCATGGCGTGCGGTAATGAGTATCCGCCGGCCACCAGCAGTTCCAGTGCGTTATCGAATGCTGCAGAGTCGGATTGCCCTTCTGCGATCAGCGGCCAGAGTTTTTCCAGGTCTTCGCCTAACAAGGCGGAACGCATGGCTGCATGACGTGCAGCCATCCAGTTGACGTTGCCCTGCATGGTATTGATTTCGCCATTGTGGGCAATCATGCGGAACGGGTGGGCAAGATCCCAGGCTGGGAACGTGTTGGTCGAAAAGCGCTGGTGGACCAGTGCAAGGGCGGACACCATGGTCTCGTCCTGCAGGTCTTTATAATAAATACCGACTTCGTTTGCCAGCAGCATGCCTTTATAGACGATGGTGCGGCTGGAAAGCGACGGGATATAGAACTGCGAATTGTCGTCCAGCTTAAGCGCGCTGACGGCATGCTCGATACGTTTGCGAATCACGAACAGCTTGCGCTCGAACACGGTCTGGTCGACGGCGGTGTCGCCGCGGGCGATCAGCACCTGGCGCATGACAGGCTCTACCTTGCGGGCAGCATCGGCGATATTGCTATTGTCGCGCGGCACGTCGCGCCAGCCCAGCATGATCTGCGATTCTTCATGGATGATGCGCTGGACGATGGATTCACAGGCTTCGCGGCCATTGAGCGATTGCGGCAGGAATACCGTGCCACAGGCGTAATCGCCGACGGCAGGCAAGGTAATGTCGAGCTTGGCGGCTTCCTTGCGCAGGAACGCGTCCGGTAATTGGATCAGGATACCGGCGCCATCGCCCAGCTTGGGATCGTAGCCAGTCGCACCACGATGGGTCAGGTTGGCCAGGATCTGCAGGCCCTGTCGCACGATCTCATGGCTTTTCTTGCCCTTGATGTTGGCAATAAACCCCACGCCACAGGCGTCATGCTCGTTCGATGGATTATATAAACCTTGCTGCTCCGGCATGCTGCTCATTTCTGTCCCTCGTCCACTCTGGGTTTACAACTCTGGGTTCGCCCAGTTCTGATAACAACGGGCACCAATTGGATGCCCGTCCGTCCTGCATTCAAGCAGGTTTAAAACTTTGAATTCGGTATACCTTCTCGCCGCAACTGCACCAGTTTGTATAGTTTGTAGCGAAACCTTGTAATTCTACTGTTATTAGGCGATTGCTTCAACCATGATTAAAAAGCAACTATCTTGCCAATC
>JAZKEL010000318.1:0-6313 GCA_040387075.1 Pseudomonadota bacterium | reverse complement strand
TTGGCCGATCATGACCTGATGGGAAATGCCCGTCCTTACCGTATGCAACGCGATTTGAACCTTCCGCCGAGTTTCCTCATAGACGATTTAGCTAAAGGTGATATAGACGTAGCAATTGTGTGGGGGCCAATAGGTGGTTATTATGCTAAACAATCGAAAGTGCCGATGGTAGTTGTGCCAATTCCAGAGTACGAAGACACGAATGTGCACGGTAAGGAATACTGGAATATCTCTGTTGGCGTTCGTAAGCGTGATAAAGAACGCTTGGCAAAAATCCAGGAAGTGCTGGACAAGCGCCAGGGTGATATCTACAAAATACTGGATAGTTACGGCATTCCGCATGTAGATATTGTTGAAGGTGACCGCTTAGGTAAGAAAAAGCCTAAAAAGGAAGCCGTAAAAAGTGATAGTGGAGCGACACCTCCAGTATCTAAATAACAAAATTATCACTAAGTATTGGGCTCAAGAGTCAACCATACTTAGCGATGACCCGTTATTGATCATACAAATTGATTGCCTGTCGGCAGTGAAAAAGTAGTAGAAATTTATAATCTAGGAGATGACATGTTAGGCAATAAAGCAGTTAAAACAACATTTTTTGTCGCAATGCTTACCTTGGTAGGCATGACTTTTTCACTGCAGGCTAACGCGGCATGTGATTTGGTATCTACAAAGGATGGCAGTCCACTCGGAATTAAAGTAGTGGATACAGATACACCTGAGGCAAAGCAGTTTTTAGAAACCTGTATCAATCCATATACAAAGGCATTTGCTGCTGACCCGGAAGCTGCCAAAAAAGGCAAAAAGCTGTTTGGTTTGTATTCATGCACACAGTGTCATGGTCCGAATGCTGGCGGCCAGGTTGGCCCAAGCATTACCGATGATCGCTGGCAATATGCAAAGCATGTGACTGATAAAGGCGTATTCGAAACTATCGCAGGTGGCAGCAATGGCGGTATGTTCGCATGGCATCAGCAATTAGGTAGTCCTGAGAATCCATCCACGGATGAAATATTGAAGATCATCGGCTGGTTGCGTACACAGTACCATGGCGGCACTGATACTCCATGGTTGAAGTAAGGTAAAAGTACTGCGTTTTTTAAGAGGCCATTGCTCAAAAAGCAATGGCCTTTTTAACGTGAAGTAGCAGGTTTAAGGTAAAATTCAAATAATAAACGGGAGACTATAATGCATAATAAATTCACAATCAGTTTTGCACTCATTGTTTTGTTGGCCACCATGAGTGGATGCGGTAAGGAAAGCGGTAAAGGCGACGCGGCATCCTCAACTTCTGCAGCCGAATCCATCAAGTTTTTTACTACGCAAGATGGTTCTCCACTCGAGATAAAACCAGAACTTTTTACTACCGCCGCAGCTAAGGAGTTTTTGACTAGCGGTAAGAACCCCTACATAGGCAATGCCGAGGCAATCGCTAAGGGTAAGAAAGTATTCCAATTGTATTCATGCACACAATGTCACGGCCCAGACGGCGGAGGTCAGGTAGGACCTTCACTACACGGCCCGGATTTTCGATATCCTAAGGATGCGACTAACAAGGGTATGTTCGAGACAGTCTGGCATGGCACCAATGGCGGAATGGGTGCCAAAGGCATAGGCTTGATGGATCCTAGCGATCCTGCTAACGGCATTACGACCGACGAGTTGCTGCAGGTGATCGCATGGATCCGTAGTCATGGCACTGTTACAGGCAATGAATAAATCCGCATTATGATAAAAAGGTAAGGTATGCAATTGAATAGAAAGCTTGGCTCTAAACTTCATCACGTAGTGATTGTGGGTGGCGGAGCCGGGGGTCTTGAGTTAGCCACCCGGTTAGGGAACACACTGGGGCGCAAGGGCAAGGCGGAAATCACGCTGATCGACCGCAATCGCACCCATGTATGGAAGCCTTTGTTGCATGAGATCGCGGCCGGCAGCATGAATCCTGACAAGCATGAGCTGGAGTATCTTGCCCAAGCACACTGGCATCACTTTAAATTCCGTCTTGGCAGCATGGATGGGATCGACCGTACTAAAAAAGAAGTGTATGTAGCCCCATTCCATGATGAAGATGGTATTGAGGTCATTCCGCGCCGTACGTTCCAGTACGATACGCTTATCATCGCCATCGGCAGCACCACCAACGATTTTGGCATCAAGGGCGCTCGTGAGTATTCCATTGCGCTGGATACACAGGACCAAGCTGAACGTTTCCATCGTCGTCTGCACAACGCCTTGGTCCGTGCACAGACGCAGGTCGCTCCGGTCCAGGCTGGCCAACTGGAGGTCGTGATTGTAGGTGCTGGAGCTACGGGCGTTGAGCTGGCAGCCGAATTGCACAACACAACGCGAGAACTTGCTGCGTACGGCTTGGATAAAATCGATGCTGACCGCGATGTGAAAATTTCACTGATTGAAGCCACAGACCGTGTCCTGCCTGCATTGCCACCCGCATTGTCGCATGCTGTGGATCTCGAGCTGCGTAAGCTGCGTGTACACCTGTATACCGGTGAACGCGTGACTGAGGTGACCGAGAAGGGCGTGTACACACATAGCGGGCGCTTTATCCCGTCTGCATTGGTGGTATGGGCTGCCGGTATCAAGGCTCCGGATTTCCTGAATAACCTGGATGGGCTTGAAGCGAACCGTATCAACCAGTTAGTGGTCAGGCGCACCTTGCAAACGACCCTGGATGATAGCGTGTTTGCCTTTGGCGATTGCGCGGCTTGTCCATGGCCGGGACATGATGAAAATGTGCCTCCACGTGCTCAGGCTGCGCACCAGCAGGCCTCGATGCTGATCAAGACGGTAAAATGCATCCTGCAGGAAAAGCCGCTGCCAGAATATACCTACCGCGATTATGGCTCACTGGTCAATCTTGGCCGCTATTCCACAGTGGGTAGCCTGATGGGCGCACTTGCCGGCGGCAGTCTATTTATTGAGGGCATGTTCGCCAGCTTTATGTACCAGTCCTTGTACAAAATGCACATGATGTCGTTGCATGGATTCTTTACTGTGTTGCTGCAGACGTTGGCACGCCTTATCACCAGGCGCACCGAGCCTCAGGTGAAGCTTCACTAATCGTAATTTGTATGGAATAAAAAAGGCTAGCATTGCTAGCCTTTTTTATTGATGTTTGCTGAGGAATTGCATTCGCAATCCAGATCGCCTCAGCAACGTGCCCGGTAATGTTTATAGATGATGCTCATGATCAGGCTGACGAACAAACCGAATGCGATGACGATGATATGGATATTCATCTCCGCTTTTACCATGAGCGTGTACACGCCGATCAGTAATAAAATACCGAGATTCTCATTGAAATTCTGTACGGCGATCGAGTGCCCGGCACCGATAAGGATATGACCCCTATGCTGTAGCAGGGCATTGAGCGGCACTACAAAGAATCCGCTCAGTACGCCGATGAAAAACAGCAAAGCGCAGGCTTCCCGCCAATCGTGGACGAATACCATGGCGACCACCAGGAAGCCCATGACAATACCTGCCGGCAGGACTTTAAGCGAGTGCTCCAGCTTGACATACCGTGCAGCCAGTACCGAACCTACCGCAATACCGACCGCCACCACCATGATGAGCAGGTTCGCCTGGTCCAGCTGATAACCAAAGGTATATTTGGACCAGTCGATCACGATGAACTGCAGGGTTGCGCCAGCGCCCCAGAACAAGGTGGTCACCGCCAGCGATACTTGGCCACGACCATCCTTCCAGAGTGTTTTAAATGAATGCCAGAAATCGCGTAGCACATAGGCAGGGTCGCGCTTCTGCAGTTTGTGATCGATAGGAACTTTGGGGATATACATATTGAAGCC
This sequence comes from Pseudomonadota bacterium, assembly GCA_040387075.1. Classification (GTDB taxonomy): domain Bacteria; phylum Pseudomonadota; class Gammaproteobacteria; order Burkholderiales; family Methylophilaceae; genus DATHXC01. The sequence continues at coordinate 2,483 of JAZKEL010000318.1, read as the reverse complement.
AGCTGCAATCATGTAGAGCACGGTAATCACGATCATTGCAATGTGGGGGTCGAAGCTGGCCATCTTGCCACCTATGAATGCGCCGAGGATGATGGCCATCACCGTAGAGCCTTCCATCCAGCCATTGGCTTTCACCAGCATGTGCGGTGGCAGGTACTCAGTGAGGATGCCGTATTTGGCAGGGGAATATGCTGCGGCCCCAATGCCCACTACGCCATACGCCAATAAGGGTGGGGCGCCCACCAACATGGCAATGCTGCCGGAAAACTTGATGGCATTGGATACAAACATGACACGCCCTTTGGGGAAGGCGTCAGCGAATGAGCCCACGAACGGGGCAAGCACGATATACGATAGGACGAAAAACCACTTCAATAATGGCGTGAACCAGTCGGGGGAGTTCATTTCCTGCAAGAGCGCAATTGCAGCAAAAAGCAGGGCATTGTCTGCTAGCGCAGAGATGAACTGCGCTAGCAGGATAATGTAAAAGCCTAGATTCATCGCTTGTTTACACCAGACGTGGTGCTTATCTCATCCCGTTAGGAAAATGGAGGCTGCAGTTTACCATCGGTTTCTTCGGCATGGTTTATAAAGCCTCTGCTGCAAAATCCGCCAGCCTTGAGCGTTCACCCCGGACCAGTGTCACATGGCCGTTATGTTCCCAGCCTTTGAAACGGTCAACGACATATGTCAGGCCCGAACTGCCTTCGGTCAAATAAGGCGTATCGATTTGTGCGATATTCCCCAGACAGACCACTTTAGTGCCAGGCCCTGCCCGTGTAATCAGCGTTTTCATCTGCTTGGGCGTCAGGTTCTGCGCTTCATCGATAATGAGGAATTTGTGCAGGAAAGTGCGGCCTCGCATGAAGTTCAGCGACTTGATCTTGATGCGGGTACGAATCAAATCCTGTGTCGCAGCCCGGCCCCATTCGCCGGCATCTTCATCCGTCTTGTTGAGTACGTCGAGGTTATCCTCCAGTGCACCCATCCACGGCGCCATCTTCTCTTCTTCGGTACCAGGCAGAAAGCCGATGTCTTCGCCGACCGGGACTGTGACCCGGGTCATGATGATTTCACTGTAGATCTTTTTATCCAATGTCTGTGTCAATGCCGATGCAAGCGTCAGCAGGGTCTTGCCAGTGCCCGCCTGGCCGAGCAGGGTAATGAAATCGACATCGGGATCCATCAACAGGTTCAGGGCAAAATTCTGTTCGCGGTTACGCGCTGTAATGCCCCAAACGCTATGCTTGGGCTGGGTGAAATCCTTGACGATCTCGAGTACGGCGGTATTGCCTTCCTGGCTGCGTACGATGGCGTGGAAGGGTTTTTCGTAGTCATAGAATACGAATTCATTAACGATGAAGCTTTTGCATAGTGGGCCATTAATGCGGTAGAACATGCGCCCGGCATCCTGCCAGGACTCCATGGCCTTGCTGTGTTTTTCCCAGAAATCTGCAGGTAGCTCCTTCATGCCGGTATACAGCAGGTCGGTATCTTCGAGTACTTTATCGTTAAAGTAATCCTCTGCCGGTACGCCCATGGCGCGGGCTTTGATGCGGATATTGATGTCCTTGCTGACCAGGATCACTTGCCGGTCAGGCTGCTTGGACTGCAGGTCGACGACGACGCCGAGGATTTCATTGTCGGCTTTGCTACCGGCCAAGCCTGGCAACTCGATGCTGACGGCACTCGTTTGCAGGAAAAGACGCCCGGTAATATGCGCGTTGTTCTTTACTGATAATGGGCAACCCAGCTCAAGATTTGCCAAGTCAGTCCCTACTATCTCCTCCAGGTTGCGACTTGCCTGGCGGGCATTGCGCGCGACTTCTGTCATGCCTTTCTTGTTATTGTCCAACTCTTCCAATGTCACCATCGGCAGGTAAATATCGTGTTCTTCAAAACGGAATAAACTGGAGGGATCGTGCATCAATACATTGGTATCGAGGACGAATAACTTGGAGCTTGAAGAACGCTTTTTAGCCATAAATTGAAGTATCCCCTGAACGTTAAAGTTAAGTCGTTAAGTTAAATAAATCTAGTTATTACGAGCCTGGACAAAACTCAGTACGGCCTGTACATGACCGTCCACTTTGACACCGCGCCACTCCTGTACAAGCGCGCCTTTCTTATCGATGATGAATGTGCTGCGCTCTATGCCCCTGACATCCTTGCCGTACATTTTTTTCATTTTGATCACGCCGAAAATGCCGCAGGCAACTTCCTCCGTATCGGCCAGGAGTTCGAACGGAAAGCTGAATTTGGCTTTGAAGTTTTCATGGGATTTAAGGCTGTCACGCGAAATGCCGATGATTTCGCAACCCGCCAGCTTGAATTGCTCATAGCTGTCGCGAAAGCCCTGGCCCTGGTTGGTACAGCCCGGAGTGTTGTCTTTGGGATAAAAATAGATCGCAAGCAATTGATTGCCCGAGTCATTTTTAAAGTCAGAAAGCTTGAAGGTTTTGCCGCCAGTAGAGGGAAGTTCG
>JAZKEL010000317.1:0-11328 GCA_040387075.1 Pseudomonadota bacterium | reverse complement strand
ATTTTATTACCGCGATCAACGGCAATATGCTGGGACAGATCAGCGAAGAAACTGTAGCAGAGTCAGTTGCAGCGTCGACACCTTCGAAAGAAGGCCGGTAACACTATGCCTGACCAGAAACCGGCACAGCGAATACGTCCTAGCAGGCAAACCTATTGCAGGTTTAGCCGCCTTGCATCTAACCATCGCGGGTTCACCCTGGTGGAGGTATTGGTGGCCATGGCGATCCTGGCCGTCACGCTGGCCGCCGCCAGCCGCGCTGCAGGCATGGCCATCAGTCACAGCAGCGAGATCCGGCAGCGCATCCTGGCCGACATGGTGGCGCAGAACCGGCTATCAGGCCACCTCGCCAGGAATGAGTGGCTGCCGGCTGGTGTGATCACCGGCAGGGAGTTGCAGGCAGGCGTCTCATTTCCCTGGAAAGAAGAGATCACGCCCACCCCCAACCCGGCCTTCATGAAAGTGGTGGTGACCGTCAGCGATCCCAGCGACAGCCGTCACACGCTGCGTCGACTCACAGGCTTTATGGTGAAATCGTACCCATGAGCAGGCCTGTATTAGACGCAAAACGGCAAAGCAATGGACGCGGCTTTACACTGGTTGAAGTACTGGTGGCGCTGGCTATTTTTGCCGTGCTGTCGGCATTGAGCTACCGCAGCCTGGATGCATTGCTGCAGACGCGACAGCGCATTAATGAGGAAAGCAGCCGCTGGCGCGAGGTGATGCTGTTCTTCACCCGCTTCGAGCAGGATGTGCAGCGGCATGCCAACCGTGGTATCCGCAATGGCAATAATGCGTTCGAGCCGGCATGGAAAGCCAATCCCTATATGAATGGCGCAGACGACGCCCAGCTGGCCTTGAGTGTACTGGGCAACCCCGAACAACCTGGCACCCTGATGGACAGCCGCCGTATCGGCTATCGACTGCGGGGGGGCAGCATCGAGCAACTGGTCTGGCCTGCGCTGGATATTGCGCCCGGCACTCGACCCGTGGCCTATACCGTACTGCACCATGTCAAAACCTTGCAGATGCGGTATCTCTATACGACCAATAACGTGGGCAGCAACACAACATACCAATGGACGGATCGCTGGCCTGTCGCTGCCAGCAATGATGGCGAAACGCCCAGGGCGGTCGAGGTCAAGGTGGTATTGCAGACAGGCGAGCCGCTTACACGATTGATTCAATTACGATGAATAAGCATCCATCCCACCATCAGCACGGCATCGCGGTCATCTCCGCCATGCTGCTGGCAGCCCTGGTGACAACCGTGATCGCCCAGGTGTTATGGCAGCAACGCCTGCTGATCAGCGAACTCGAAAACAGGCAGGATGCCACCCAGGCCACCTGGATTGCGAATGCGGCCATTAACTGGTCACGGGCATTACTGGCAGAAGATAGCAACACCGGCCCGGTGGACCATGGCCGCGAAATATGGGCGACACCGTTGCCGCCAACCCCGGTCGAGGGCGGCCGAATTTCTGGCACGATCATCGACCAGCAGCAATTCTTCAACCTGAACAACGTGGTGATTGAAAACAGGCTGAATACCGCCCAGCTGAAATCGATGCAACGCATGCTTGAAAAATTGAAGCTGAAGATCGGGCTGGCGGGAGCACTGGTCGACTGGCTGGATACCGATAATGCACCGTTATCCATCACCAACCTGGAGAATGGCGCGGAAGACGACTACTACCTTGGGCTTACGCCACCCTATCGCACCGCCAACCAGCCACTGACTGAACCAGGCAACCTAATCCGCATCAAGGGGATGGATGCAGCATCGGTCAATCGCTTAAGCAGGTTCGCCACCGCTTTACCGGCACCCACATCCATCAACATCAATACCGCATCGGCAGAGGTGCTGAGTTTCGTCCTGCCCGGCATCAGTCTTGAAGATGCACAAGATATCGTCGCCTCACGCAACCTGGCATTCTTCACCAGTGTGGGCGAGTTCAAGCAACGCTTCCCCGATACATCCACCAATACCGCAGCAGCAAATTTGTCTGTGAACAGCCACTACTTTTTGGTAACCTGCTTTGCGCAGTTCGGGCGTAGCCAGGTCAAGACAGAAGCACTGCTGTTTCGCGACGATTTCGGCTGGCCGACTGTGGTGTGGAAAAGATGATCAGCGCCCCATACACCCACTACAACCAGATGCCGGTTTTCGTTTTGCGATGGCAGCAAAACGTCGCTGGCAATACGTAACAAGGCTGAAATTTGTCCGTCTTACGCATCTTCATTCCGTCAATCGCCCTTGAAGCAGACACTGAGTTCGACTGGGTGCTATTCGAGGGCGATTCACTGTATGAGAATACGGTGATGCGTTCCGGCAGGGATGCTCTACAAGCATTGCCGCTGGCCGGCGAAACTGAACTGGCGATTTCATCGGAGCTGGTCAGCTTTATCCGCGCCACGCTGCCTGCAGGCAGTCGCCGCCACGTACAGGAATCCCTGCCGTACCTGGTCGAAGACAGCCTGATGACCAGTCCGGAACAGGCGCATGTCGTGATTGCAGAACGGCTAGGTGCGAGCGATGCAATGCTGGCGATCGTGGACAGGCAGATACTGGCCAGGCTTCTGCAGTATTTCGAATCTGCAAACATAGCGCCACAGCGCGTTTTCCCCGTTACGTTATTGCCGCCCATGCCGGGTTTCGGCTGGGCTGTGGTATGCGAACAGTCAGCCGATGCCACCGAGTTTTTCCTGCGGACCGGCCACAGCGCAGGCTTGGCGCTGGAAAGCGATGAGCCCAACCCGCAAACAGCATTTCCGCCAACCCCTCCCCTTGCCTTGCAGTTGGCACTAAAGCAGGCGAAAAGCGGGCCGGACAATGCAGCAGAACCGCCTGGCAGCCTGTACCTATACGCCGCTACTAATACATTGCCGGCGGATGCGGTAATCCGTTGGCAAGAGATACTGGGCGTGCAATGCCTAGCAAGCGACAGGCAATGGCGCCATGCTCCCAGCCCTGCCATGAACTTGCTGCAGGGCGATTTTGCCCCTGCAAGCACCGGCTGGGCCTGGCTCAGGCAATGCCGGCCAGCCGGCATCCTGTTGGTATTGGTATTGTGCGTGCAGCTGGCGGGCATCTGCATAGACTGGGCTCGCGGCATCCACCAGCAGCACCAACTCGAAACTGAAATGAACGCGTTGTTCCTCGCCACATTCCCAGGCACTGCCGCTATCGTGGATGCGCCATTGCAGATGCAGAGGAAACACGCAGAGCTGCAACATGCGGCAGGCAATGCAGATGCCTCCGATTTCCTGCCCCTGCTGGCCGCCGTGAGTGCGCAAATGGGACAGGTCGACGCCAATACTACGCAGCGCATGGACTACGCTGCGGGCACGCTGACCTTGCAACTGCGCGCCGTCAATGAGACTGCGGCGCAGGCACTGGCTGATCGATTAAATGCAACTGGCTTGCACGCCGGGGTAAGCGATCTGCAAAGCGACGCCCCCGCCACGGATTTCAAGCTTAGCGTGCAGGCTGGGGGCAGGCCATGAAAATATGGATCCAGGATAAATGGCAGTCGCTAACGCTTAACGAACAGCGCATCGCTGGTGGACTTCTCACCGTCCTCGCCCTATTGCTGATCTATGGCCTGCTATGGGCGCCCGGGCAGAAAGCGCGGCAACGGCTGGCGATCAGCGTACCGCAGAAGCAGGCGCAACTGGCTCAAATGAAACTGCAGGCAAACGAGATCGCCGCGCTGCGATCTGCAGGCAGCGTCATGGCGAATCCGCAGAACTTGAAGACCACTATCGAGAATTCAGCCAGGCTGCACAAGCTTGCCGACTCCTCCCTACTGCTGGAGCCTGTGCAGGATAACAGTGTCGCGCTTAGCCTGGATGCGGTGAAGTTCAATAGCTGGATAGCGTGGATGCAGGCGTTACAGACTGAACATCATATCCGCCTGGAGCGGTGCACTGTCGAGCCGGGACAGTTTGCGGACACCGTGCGGGTGAAGGCGACCCTGGTCGGCATCGATACAGCCTCTGCCGAAGACGGCAATACACCATGAGTAAACGAAATGAATAAGGCATGGGCCATCTCCACAGCGTTGCTGGCCTTCGTGATCGGGCTCATCGCCATGGCGCCTGCCACCCTGCTCAGCGACTGGGCCTACCGCCAGTCCGGCGGGCATGTGCAACTGACACAGGCAAACGGTACGGTGTGGAGCGGCCACGCCATCCTCGCCCTGCAAGGCAATACCACGGATGAGACAGCTGCCATCGGCGCAGTGCGCTGGAAGATATCCGCTGCGCAATTATTGATGGGCAAGCTATCTGCAGCCGTGCACTGGAACGATGCCCCGCCGGCGTGGCTCACTATGGACTCGGCGCGTACCCATGTCGAACATGCCGTGCTGGATTTTCCGGCAAGCACACTCGCCAGGTTTATCCCCGCGGTACAGGCTGCCCAGCTGGAAGGCCGGATCACCATGCAGACTGAAAACCTTACCTTCAGCCATGATGCCATCCAGGGCGAAATCCTTATCGATTGGCTGCAAGCCAGCTCACCGCTGAGTGCCGTCAGTCCACTGGGTAATTACCGCTTGTCGCTCAAGGGCGGACAGGGCGGCCTGGCAATGTTGCTGACCACGCTGGAAGGCGCACTGATACTGGATGGTAGCGGCATGTGGTCGCAAGCGAACGGCCTGAACTTCGAGGGCAATGCCAGCGCCGCACCGGATAAACAGAAGCCCTTAGCCGACCTGTTGCGTGTGCTCGGCAATGAGCAGGTCGCCGGCAGCGGCAATTACCGCATCTCGCTTCAGGCCCGCTGACCATCATGGCAAAGGCAAAACGGGTGAAACCGGTAAGACGCGGCAAGCAAGCGCAGCCCTTGCAGGCCAAATCGCCGGGGGCAATGCCGGCCGCTAAACATGGGCAAGCTACCATGCGCTATCCGGCCATAGATGCGCTGCGGGGGTTTGCCATACTCCTGATGGTTGCCTACCATTTCTGCTTCGATCTGCAGCAGTTTCATTTCCTGAGGCAGGATTTCAACCATGACCCATTCTGGCTTACCGCCAGGGCAATGATCGTCAGCCTGTTCCTGGTCATTGTCGGCATCAGCCTGGTGCTGTCCAGGCAGCAGGGATTACGGCATTTCTGGCGGCGTGCGGCCACGCTAGTCCTTTGCGCGGCAGTGGTGACCGTCGCCAGTATGCTGATGTTTCCAGGCAGTTATATCTTCTTCGGTATCCTGCACTTTATCCTGGTCGCCAGCCTGGTCGGTCTGCTGCTACTGCCTTATAGCCGGTTCATGCTTATGCCGGGAATAGCCATTATCTTGGCAGGCATCAGTTATTCGAATCCGGTCTTCGACCAGCCCTGGCTGCAATGGATAGGGTTGATGACGCACAAACCCATCACCGAGGATTACGTGCCGATGTTTCCTTGGCTGGGGGTTGTGCTGATCGGCATGTTCATTGCAGACTATGTCATCGTCCGCCGTAAAGCGGATTGGCTGGCTAACTGGCTAGTCGACAGCAAATTGCCCAAGCCAATCTCTTTATTGACCAAGCCCGGCAGGCATGGACTGCTGGTATACATGGTTCACCAACCCATTTTACTGGCAGGATTAAGTGCATGGACATGGCTATTTCCACGATGAACAAAGTCTTTAATTCGCAGCCGTTCCGCACACCGCTTCATGTTTCCAGCCGGGGCTACAGCCTGCTGGCGGGTATGCTGAATTACGGCATGCTGGCTGTGCTGGCTCTCACTCTCGCCTACTGGATATGGCAACTTGCTGCGCCGGCAGCCTTACCGGCAGTGGCTGCCAAGCCGTTGATCAACCGGGAAGCGGTGGCGACTATCACGGCCAGGCACTGGTTCGGTGGCGACAATACGAGCATGCCGGGCGCATCCCAAGAGAACGCGCTGAATATAAAATTGGTAGGGATTTTCGGCGCGGCAAAAAGTAAAAAACAGGCGGGATTTGCCATTTTCCAGTTGAAGGACGGTAAGCAGGTGTATGCCATGCTGAACCAGGAAATCACACCAGGACTGAAGCTGACAGGCATCACTGCCAATGCCGTGACGGTGGAACAGGACGGCTTGCAGGTAAAGATAGTGCTGGAAGAAAAAGCCATCGCGCTGGAAATACCGCGCATCAAGTCGCGCTAGCGAAATCGGCAATCGATCTGGGCGAAGCAGCAAAGCCGCCCGCCCGGTTAAGCGCCCTTGTAGATGCGGTAGCCGTTGCGGCCTTCGCGCTTCATTTCATACAGCGACTGGTCGGCCTTTTTCATCAGGCTATCCGTCGTGTCATCGGCATCTGCATCGTAGATCACGATACCGATACTCATGGTCACCTGCGCCTCGTGGCCTTCGATCTCGATAGGCTTGCTTACGCCCTGTAGTATCTTTTCGGCAATGACGGCTGCATCGTTCTCGTTGTTGATTTCAGAGATGACGATGACGAACTCATCGCCGCCGAGACGGCATACCGTGTCCGAACTGCGCACGCACAGGCTCAACCGATCCGCAACGGTCTTGATCAGCTCGTCGCCGAAGGCATGACCGTAGGTGTCGTTGATCGCCTTGAAATAATCGATGTCCAGGAACATGATGCCCATGCGCCGCTTGTACCGTTTGGCATGCATCAGCGCATGCTTGAGTCGATCCTGCAACAGGCGCCTGTTGGGCAGATTGGTCAGGGCATCCTGGTAGGCATACTCGCTGATCTGCTGCTGTGCCTTCTTGTATTCGGTGATGTCCAGGATGTGGAAAATGAAATGCACCGGGATGTTGTTGCTGTCTTTCAGCAATGACACGCTCAGCAACATCCAGATCACATGGCCGTCTTTGTGGAAATAGCGTTTTTCCAGGCGGTAGTCGTTGATGTCGCCGGCGATCATGCGCCGTACCAGGTCAAGATCGGTGCTGATGTCTTCCGGGTGCGTGATGTCCTGGAATGTGCGGGCAAGCAGCTCGTCATCGCGGTAACCCAGCATGTCGCAGATAGAACGGTTGACGCGCGTGATCTGCCAGTCCAGGTCGACCAGCATCATGCCGATGGGCGCATTATGGAATGCGCCGTGCAGGCTCGAGTGCTCCTCGCCTGCAGGCAGGTTGCTGGCATTGTATGTCTGTAGACGGTGTTCGATTTCGCGCAAAGCGATTTCGGCTTTTTTACGTGCCGTGATATCGGTGATGATGACGATGGAGGCAGACGTGCCGTCCATCCCGAGTGCCTTCATGTCCAGGCTTTTGCAGCTCAATTCGATGAACCCCTGCACGCCATCGGGACGTTGTATGCAGAGCTCACGTGGAAAGGACTGCGACTGCAATGCCTCGAGGTCGCCGGCATCGTCGGCGACCTGGGCCAGCAATTGAGGGAGTGTATTCCCCTGTAACCGATCGGCAGCCAGGCCAAAAATCATGCCGGCCGACTCGTTGGCCTGGTTGACGATGCCGCTAGCATTGGTCACCAGCATGGGCAAAGGGGATAATTCCAGCAATGTTGCCAAGGGAGATACCGTCATCAAATACCCTTGGGAAAGTTAACGCTGAAAAATTCGGCCCAGCTAAATCTGTGCGTACTCATAGGCAGCCATATTAAATGAATAAAGTGCTCTTCGCCGTGCATGTATGTAAATTAATGTTAACTTTTAAGGCATTAACGCTTATACATAAAGTATAGCTTTACAGCAGGACAGGCGAAACGCGGAATAAAGGCTTATTCCGTGAGCAGTTCCGCCAATGGGTGCAGTTGTTCCACATGCTGCGAAACAACTTTGATGATGACGATGATGGGCACGCTGAGCAGTATCCCCCATACCCCCCACAGCCATGTCCAGAACAGCAGGGAGATAAAGACGGCGGCAGCATTCATATTGGCGATGCGGCCGATCATCCAGGTGGTGATGAATACACCCACCACCACGGCGATACCAATCGATGCGGCAGCCACGATAATGGCCATGGCAATCGAGTTGAACTGGATAAAGGCAGCCAGGCCGGTGATCACCGCAGTAAGCAAGGTGCCGAAATAAGGAATGACATGGAGGAAGCCGGCAGCTACCGCCCAGGCGCCGGCATTCTGCAGGCCCAGCCATTGGAATATGCCCCAGCTCATCAGGCCCACCAGCGTATTCGTGATAAGCAGCATGAACATATAGCGCTGGATGGAGTAGTTGATCTCATCGAGTATCTGCACGGTGATCTTGCGCCTGGCCATGGTGGGGCCGGCCAGCTTGACCAGTTTGCGCTTGAAGGTATCCCCCGCCAACAGCAGGAAATACGCGAGGAAGATGACCATGGCCGCCTGCGCCAGGAAGCCGAATACACCGAGCGAGCCGGCCCATAGCAGGTCGCCGATACGGAACGGCGGTGAATCCACGATCACGTGCATGGTGCCTTGGCTGGAGGATGGCGTAATGCCGGAAGTGGCGCGCTCCACGGTATTCGCCGCCTTTTGCATCACCTGCATATTGGAGCGGTTGGCTTGCATGCTAGCGATGCCGCGTGAGATTTTTTTAGCGGCGACCGGCAGCTCATCGATGATGCTCTGCACCTCGCCTCGCAGGCCGTAAGCGGCAGCCCCCAACCCGGCGATGAGGGTCAGCATCACGATGGTAGACCCTAACATTCGCGGTAGCTTCAATTTCTTGTGCAGCCACGACACCATTGGGCTCAAGGTGTAAGAGAGCAGCACACCGATCAGTAGTGAAATAAAGAAACTCTGCGCCCAGTCCAGGGCGAATACCACGGCAATCAGGGCGATGACCGTCAGGGAAATATTCTTATTGGAATCGGCAGGCAGTGAAACTGTCGATGCCAGGGACGTAGAACCTGGGGAATCTGTCGGATCGTCCTGATGTGCTTGCTGTAGCTGGATGCCGCCCTCAGGAACCGGGATCCCCAGTACGGAAAATTCGTCCGCCACCCCCGGCTGCGGGCTGGGTACCAGGTCAGGAATGACGGAGCCGCTCATTTCATTTCGCCAGCGGCTTGCTTGTGGATGTTGTGCTGGCCGGGGATTTCACCGGCGATTTCCTGGAACGAATATCCGGGTTTGCCTGTTCCATGTGCGCAAGCGATTTACTGCACGACGAAGCATTATCCTTCTCATCGCCGGAGCCTGGATCCATAAACGGCAGGATTGCAGTAAGCGGGTTGACGAATGCCAACGCCAGCCCCCCGGCGATGCGGGCGGCTATCGGGCCTTTTTCCACCGAAGCCTGGGGCGCATTGAACGGGCCGGTGACATGGATAGGCGAACGTACCGTCAGCGGTGAGAAGTTCTTGGGCTTGGCCACCAGCCTTAAGTCCAGGCCTTCCTCCGCCATGTCGATCTTGCCGTCCACCAGCACCAGCGTCACGGGCGTATCCACCAGCGCTACATTAGGCGTGACGATACCGTCTTTCGCCTTCAAATCCATCACCGCACATTCCATGGGCAGTGACTGGTCGCCGCTGATCATGACGCCGATAGCCTGCGCCACATCCAGCCCCAGTACTTCCACGATCAAGTGAGACAGGCTGCCGTTGCGGATGAAGAACGACACATTGCCGTCTAGCGTGCTAAGGAGCTTGGCGGTTGAATTGCCCTGGCCTTCCAGCTTGGCTTTACCGTTCAGCGTGCCCGTCACGTAGGCAGGCGGTTCGTCCTTATCGCCTTTCTTGCGGGCATTCGTTTTGCGGTCTTCGGAGACCTGCAGCCACTTCTCGAGATTGATGTCGGTCACGGTCAGGTCGATATTCCAGTCTGGCGGCGGCTTCTGCGGATTCTTTTGTTCCTCTGCGGGATTGGTGACTTTTACATCATGCGCATCTATCGAAATGGAGCCGGCGATCGTGCCTTGCGCGGTGCGGGCGTATATCTTGGCAAGGGACAGCTTATTCTTATCCAGGTCCAGCCTGGCCTTGAATGGTGCAATAGGCTGCGCGAATGCATTGCCGAGGTCGACGTAGTCGATATCGACACTGACTTTGGCGTCCATACGGTTATAGGTGGCCAGGTCCAGCGGACGGTCGGGAATGACACGGCCATTCTTAGGCTTGACTACCTCGCCTTCCGCATTCTTGGTGCCGAAGGCAGGGGCCAGGTCGGCCAGCACGAAACGCTTGCCCTTAAGCTCGCCCTCTAGCATGGCTTTTTCCGGACGCGGGTCGTACTTGAAATAGCCCCACAGGTCGCTCTGGCCTATGCGTGCCGAAGAAAAACGGGTACTCCAGACCCCGTCCATCTTCTCTATGCTGCCTATCATGCGGAACGGCGAAGTGGTCGGCAATGTCACGCTCAGCAGGTCGCCCAGCACACCCAGCGACGGGCCTTTGATATCCAGCTTGCCTTTGATGTTCTGGGCGCCGAACAGGTCGTACACCGAGCCGTCGAAATCGACATGCAGAGCACCGTATTCCAGCCAGCCTTTGGAGGAAACCGGGGGTGAATCCTTATCCTGCGCGGCGATCGGCAGGAAACCCTGCGTAGTCAATTCACTCTTCAGCGGCCGCTCGCGGAATTTGCCCTGCACTGCCACCTTGGACGCAGGTGCGGCGTTATCGCTGCCCTCCTCCGTGCTGAAGTTAATCTCCAGGTCGGCGGCGGAAAGCCTGTCCTGCACGATGGCCTTACCATGACGCACGATCAGCGTCTGAATGACGGGGAACGGTCTTACCGGCTCATTCTCGTCCTTGTCGAATTGCCAGGTGGATTTGCCGTCCTGGTGCCGTATCAGCTCGGCGCTGATGCTCTCGACCTTGATGGCCTTGATCAGGTAAGGATCGCCGTCCTTGATATCCCAGAGGTCGCTGTAGCGCAGGTTCAATACCACGTCCTTGGCGTCCACCAGGTGCGGCACACCGAACTGGTCAGGGGCCGAAATCCATAAGCCGCCTGCATTCAGGCGTATACCGCCGATGATCCGTAACTTGAACGGCTGGTCTATCCTGACTTCCCGTTCCAATTTGGTCGCCATGAAGCGCTCTGCAGGTTTGCGCAGGAAAGGCCAGCCGAGAATCTCGCAAACGGCAATGAGGAGGACTAGCACCAGCAGCAGTGCGCCGAAGAATCGCAGGAGGACACCGGCTGTCGAGTGTGTATTTGTTTTAAGCATTAGGCACTGGTCATTTTTAGCGGAATTGGCTACCCAAAATAGTATTCACAAATAGTTAACCAAACTGTAGGAACAGCGTGCATTCGCCTGTAGGACGTTATGAAGTAACTGACTCGAAAAGGCCCTTGCATTTGCTAGCAAAGCGGCTTGCGACAGTGCTATAGTCACTATATAAAGCAGGCGTCAGGCAAGTCGAAAAGAATGCACGAGCAATAGTGCACAAGCAAAAATACCCAGACAAAAATACCAAAGT
>JAZKEL010000316.1:0-11845 GCA_040387075.1 Pseudomonadota bacterium | reverse complement strand
CGGGTTTCAGCACCATCTTCTGCACGATGCCGCGCGCGTTCCATTCCGGCGTCACGCCCATCAGCGACAGGATAAAGCCCACCATCACGCCTTCGTCGCGCACCGCGTCCGATGCCCACAGGATCACGCCTTCGCTGTCCTTGACGTTGTCGCGCGCGCGTACTTTCAGTGCCATGGCTTCGCCGATCTGGAAACCCAGCTTGGTGGGTAGTACATCGCCGTCCAGCGCATGGAAATTGCGGCCGGTGGGCAGTGAGTCTGGCGAGCGCAAGGGGTCGTTGCCTTTGCCCGGCGCGATAAAGCCGCCGTTCAGCGCGTGCAGCAGGGCCTGCATTTCCAGCCTGGGGGAGATGCTTAGATTTTGCTGGGTTTCCTGGCTGACATTCTCGGCCTTGCCATTGCCCATGGAATCCAGCATCAGTTTCAACGAAGCGTCCGACCACGGGCGCCCGAAGATATGCAGGCCGAGCGGCATGAATTTCTCCTGCAGCTTGGTCAGGTAATGGCCGACCTCGTGCGCCAGCAGGTCGTCGTCGGTCTCGTCGTAGCCGATGCCGCGTACCTCCAGTACGTCTGCCATGCTTGCTTCCAGTTCGGCGCGTAGCTGCAGGGCTTCCACCAGCCGGCGCATCTCCTTGGCGGCTTCTATCTTCATGGTGTCGGAGTTGGACGATTCATAGCTTTCCACCACCTGGCGCAACTCCAGCAACCTGTCGTAAAGCGGGGTGGCAGTGAGCGGCGGCGTGAGGTGGTCGATCATCACGGCCAGGCCGCGGCGCTTGGACTGCGTGCCTTCGCCCACGCCATCGACGATGTAGGGATAGATGCCGGGCACGTCGCCGGCGATGATGCGCGGATAGTCGTTGACCGACAGGCCCACCGCCTTGCCGGGCAGGAATTCATAGGTGGAATGCCGCCCTACATGGATCAGCGCATCGGCGTGGAAGTCGTCCTTAAGCCAGTGATAGAAGGCCAGGTACTGGTGCGGTGGCGGGATGGTGGTGTTGGCATGCAGCAGTTCCTCGTCCACTTCCCATCCGCGCGGGGGCTGCGGGCCGATGAAGATATTGCCGAAATGCAGGCCCGGCAACAGCAGCTTCTGGTTGTAGACCATCACCTTGCCGGGAGGCTGGCCCCAGCCGCGCAGGCCTTCGATAGTCAGCCCCGCCAGGTGGCTTTTCAGTTGGGTCTGCTGTTTGCAGTCGGTATGTTTTTCCAGGCACAGCTCGTAGCCGTCCTTCAGTTGGCCCAGCAATGCCAGCGCCTCCAGCCGTTGCGGATGGTCCGCGCCTTCGATCAGGTGCCTGAGCTCGTTCATGGATTTATGCAGGCGGTTGCGCGCGATCTCGATTTCCCCTGCCTGCTGGGCTGCCACGATCTCCGCATGCAGCCTGCCGACCGGGCCTTCCGTCATCTCTGCCCGTATTTCCGCAGGTAAGGTGCCGAACCAGCGCAGGTAGGCCGGCGCATCCATGCTATCGACATGCGGCGCCATGTTTGCCAATGCGCCGTAATCCTCCGGCAGGTTGAGGCCTTGCAACTGGATCATGTCCAGCAACGCCTCCGGCGATTCCGGCAGCTTGCCGGTAGTGTACCCGGCCTGTTTCAGCGCTTGCAGGATGTCGAACAGGGAAGCCGGGACGTCCAGGTTGTCCGCCCCGATATTCTGGCGGCCGGGCGGATGGTTGTAATAGATCAGGGCCACTTTCTTATCGGCATTTGGCTTGCTGCGCAAGGTTTGCCAATTCACCGCGCGTGCAACTAGCGACTTCACTTCGGCCGGCAATAGTTGCGGCAGTTTCAGCTCCACGCCGGTCAGCTTGTCGATGGTGGCTTCGCCTGCTGCGGCCACGACGATAGGCTGGCTGCTGCCCTGGATCTCCGGCATGGCGACTCGGTACTGGATGGAGTTAGTGGGCAAGCCATCCTCGGAGAGCTGCCAGGCAGCGGCACCGCGGTCGGTCAGGCGGATGGCCTTATAAACCGGCACATCCAGCGTCTTCAGCAGTTGCGTGACGGCTTCACGGCCTTCTGCCGCACCCACCACGAAATCCTGCAGTACCACCAGGCCGGCAGGCTTGGCTGGCGACAGCAATTGCGGCAGGCGTGCCACCACGTCTTTCGATACCTCACCCCATCGCGCCAGGATTACTGCGCACGGCATGCCGCGGCGCTGGCTTTCGGCGCAGATGGCATCGGCGGGCTGCGGGTCGCTGGTGCTGAGGTCGAGTACGGCCAGCGCCGGGCCGGCGGGCAGGGCGGCGTTTTCACTTGCCAGTTCCTTGCCGTTCACGCGGATACGCAGCGTCTTTTCCGGTTTGGGCGCAGGCAATTCCTTGCCTGGCTTGAGCAGGTAACGCATAAAAGCGCTGTAATTTTCGTTGCCGCCGGCCAGCCAGACATCATGCAATGCGAGCCACTGGCTTGCCACCGGGCTTTGCCTGGCGGCAGCCAGCGTCTCCGGGTCGTTGACGCTCTCCCCTGTGGCGGTGAGCACTTGGGCCGCCTTGAAATCGCTCACTGCGACGCCGTTAAGGCGACTGCGCAGGGAAAGCGCACTGTCGCCGTTCAGCGCCATGAAGTTCTTCACCGTGCCTGCGCCCAGGCGGTCCAGCTGGCTTTGCACCTGGCGCGAGGTTTCGGCGTAGACGGCAATCGCGAATACGGCATCGGCCTCTTTCAGCCAGCGTTGCAACGTGCGCTCATCGGCGGCCATCACCTGGCTCTGCGAGCGCAATACGATCTTGTCGTGCGGCCTGCCGGTCAGCGCCACCTGTGCTGCGCCGGCGACTGCAGGAGCGCTGCGATCCGACACGATGCCGAACAGGGTAGCTGCAGGAACAAGGCTGGAAGCCAGCATACATGCGGCTCCCAGGGCAATGACTGCACAGGTGTTGAATGGGGATTTAGCGTTTGCTGTCATTGAATCGGCTTATGCATGCCTGGACAGCAATGCCGCTGCGGCTGAGGGATTGGAAGGAAAATAGAAATGCAGGTAAGTCGCCGTGATCGAGCCGTGGCGGTAGATGGCCTCGCCGGGTTTGCCACGCTGGGTCGTGGCGTGGGCCAGCGGCTCCATGGCGGTTTCCAGTACCGAATAATGAAAGGTATGCGCATGGATGCGGCCTTGCGGCAGGTCGGCGAACTGGATGCCCAGCCCCTTTAGTTTCGGCGTCATCTGGATAGCACCCGGCAAGACATCGAATGCCGCATGCTCGCCGATGGCGGAGGTCAGCGACATCATGCCGCCGCACTCCGCCAGTATCGGCGTGCCGCTCGCTACCGCTTGTTTGAGGGCGCTGGCCATGCCGTGGTTTTGCGTGATCAGGCTGGCATGCAGTTCAGGATAGCCGCCGGGGAGCCAGATGGCATCCGCCGGCGGTAAGGCATGGTCGTGCAACAAGGAGAAAAACGCGAGGCTGGCGCCCATGGCTTCAAGGCATTCGAGATTGGCGGGATAGATGAAACAGAAGGCTTCATCGCGCGCAATGGCGATGGTCTTGCCTGCCAGCAACGCGGGCGGGGCCTGTGTTGCCGGGGCCTGGAAGGTAACTGCGGGCGGCAATGGAATAGGCAGGCCATTGGCAAGGGCATCTGAGGCCGCGTCTATCCTGGTTTCCAGGTCATCGATCTCTGCCGCCATGAACAGTCCGAGATGGCGTTCCGGCAAGGAAAATGCCGGGTCGCTGGGCAATGCGCCCAACCAGGCTATCTCATCGCCCAGGCTTTCCTGCAGGATGCTGGCATGGCTGGCGCTGCCCACGCGGTTGCCGATCGCACCCGCCAGTTGCAGGCCTGGCCGTTGCGATGCCAGGCCTGCCACCAGTGCGCCGAACGTCTGCGCCATGCCGCTGGCATTCACCACCAGGGCAACGGGGATGCCGAAACGCTCGGCGATATCCGCGCTGGACGGCTTGCCGTCGAACAGCCCCATCACGCCTTCGAGCACGATCACGTCGGATTCCTGCGCTGCCTGGAATAAGCGGGCTCGGGCGTCTTCTTCGCCGCACATGGCAAGGTCGATATTCAGTACAGGCTGGCCGGTGGCGGTTTCCAGGATCATGGGATCGAGGAAATCCGGACCGCATTTGAAAGCGCGCACGCGCAGTCCCTGCTTTTTCCAGTGACGTGCCAGGGCCGCCGCTACTAAGGTTTTTCCCTGGTTGGAGGCGGGTGCGGACACCAGTAAGGCAGGGCAGCTAAGCGCGGCGGTCGCTGTGGTCATGCCCGCTTACCATTCCACGCCGGGCATGGCCTGTACGCCGGCCTTGAATGCATGCTTGACCAGGTTGATTTCGCTAACGGTATCGGCGATCTCGATCAAGCCGGGCTGGGCAGCACGGCCGGTGATGACCACATGCTGCATAGGCGGCCTGGCAGTCAGGGCTGCCGTGACTTCCTCTATCGTCAGCCACTGGTATTTGAGTGCGTAAGTGAATTCATCGAGGATGATGACATCGATGCCGGGATCCTGCAGGTAGCCAAGCACCAGTTCCCATGCCTTGCGTGCGGCCTGGCGGTCGCGCTCGGCATCCTGGGTTTCCCAGGTGAAACCTTCGCCCATGACATGCCAGACGAGATTGGCGGTGGGGCGGAAAAACGCTTCTTCGCCGGTGTCGGAACGCGCCTTGACGAATTGCACCACGGCGGCGTTCATGCCATGGCCCAGGGCACGTGCCAGCAGGCCGAACGCCGCCGTGGATTTGCCTTTGCCGTTACCGGTGTGGATCAGCAGCAGGCCCTTGGCGGTACTGGCGGCGGTTATCTTGGCATCCACCACCGCTTTTTTGCGCTGCATGCGCGCTACATGGCGCTCGCTTTTGCCGGCATCGCCAGCAGCGCTTTCGTTAGCAGTTTGTGTAGGCTCAATCCCGCTCACGCCGAAGTGAGTTTCGCATTCTGGCTAACCAGCTTGAACACCACGTGCACCAGCAAGGCAACGCCTACGTAAAACAGCAGTGTGCCCAGGGACGAAGGGAAGTATTTGGCGGAACGCTGGCCGAATTCCACCAGGGTCGGTTCAGCATATTTGCCTGAAAAGTAATAGAACCCGCCGCTGGAAAACAGATGCGCCAATACGCTGCCAGTCAACACGCTGGCGGAAAGGCTCAACAAGCTCGTCCAGGCGAATCTGTAATTTGCCGCGAACACGCGTCCGGCCAGCCAGAGTGAAGCATAGGCGGGGATCAGGAACGGGTAAGCCGGTGAAACGCAGAAATTGTCCACGCCGCCCCAGGTGACAGCGGCTACATCAAGACCGCCGGCAACCGCGAACAGCACAGGCAGCATCCACACCGGGCGCAGGTAAACGCCGGCCAGGAAGAATACCGCCCATGAGGCACTAGGCAGGTGCGAGATCGAGGCAAAATGATGGCCGCGAGTTGTGATGAGCAGGACGACGAGTAATATCCCGACAATAAGCTGGGTTTTTCTAGTTAAGGTAAGCATTTGCGATTAGCCTCCAAGGCTGGTTGGTATCGAGTAATAGTAAGGATCGTGAACAAATTTTAACTTAAATTGCATATTCGCTCCTAGTTATACCTGTGTAGCCACGCGCCGCTAAATCGCCGGCGCGTAGCGTAAGGTTACAAGCAGGTTGGTGCCATAGGTGCCATAGTCGGTGATCAACTCGTAATTCTTATCCAGCAAGTTGTTGATACGCGCATTCAGTGACCAATCGTTATTAATCTTATAGTTGGTGTAC
Source organism: Pseudomonadota bacterium (assembly GCA_040387075.1). Lineage (GTDB taxonomy): Bacteria > Pseudomonadota > Gammaproteobacteria > Burkholderiales > Methylophilaceae > DATHXC01. The sequence continues at coordinate 6,141 of JAZKEL010000316.1, read as the reverse complement.
AGGTTGACCAATGCGTAGCCGGCAATGGGAATGAGATTGGCAGCATCGTTGTAGCGTGAGCCACTTGCCTCGATCTCGGTGCCCACAGCCCAAGGGCCCCAGTTCTTGCTGAATGCCAAATTCCCGTGTTCTTTCGCGCGCCGTGGAAGTAGATTACCGGTAGCTTCGTCTTCGGTGCGCTGCAAGTCGGCGCTGGCGCGAACCTGCAACCCTGCCAGGCTTCCTTGGTAAGTCAAGGTCAAGCCTTTGAGAACAGCCTGGCTTACATTAATCGGGACCAGAGGAGTGATGGCGCCTATCCTCACCCTGGTATTCACGATAAGGTTATCAACGTCGTTGTAGTAATAGACAGCACCTAGCCTGTGCACGCCATTGTCATAATAGAGGCCGACTTCCTTATTGGTCGACTCTTCAGGCTTAAGATCTGGATTGCTACGGAAGCTTGTGCTTGGCGGAGTGTAAAGCTGGTTGAAGGTGGGAGCTGCAAATGCCGTACCGTAGCTCGCATTAGCGCGCCATTCCGGTGTTAACTGGTAACCATAGCTGACTGCACCAGTGGTTTTGTTGCCAAACTGCGAGTTATCGTCATTGCGCAGATTAGCCTGCATGCTGTTTTTGCCGAACTTGGCTTGCCATCCGGCAAGGTAAGACTGGATATTGCGTTCTTTGACTGTGAAATTGGTGGTGCCGTCCAAATCTTGTTCGCGCCTTTCTGCCCCCAGCGTAAATAAGCCTGCCTTGGTGGTGATGTCGTTCTGCCAAAAATACTGAGTTTGGACTGTTTCGAATACTGTATAGGTTGAGGCTGCATTGGTAGCCGATCTTGCGCTATAGGTTTTCAGGTTGTCCCGGCTTTGGCCGGCGCGTAGCGTACTTACCCAGCTATCTGTAAAACGATTCTTACTATAAATCTGTAATGTGGAAAGAATCTGCGAACCATAATAATCAAAACGTTTGTTGGTACCACTATCGGTGTGATTCTCACTATCACTAAGAAGCGCGCTAAGGCCAATCTCGTGATTAGTGCCGAAGTGCTGGGCAAGGCGTGCTGAGTAATTCTTGTTACTGTAGCCATCCGAATCTGGATTGTAGGAGCTGTTACGTGGGTTGCTAATGGCGGAAACGCCGTTTGTGCTTAAGGTTCCCGCCAGCAGGCTGAAGCTAGTGTCGCTGATACGCCCGCTGATTCCGGCATCGGCAATAGAAGTGCCATAAGTGCCCAATCCCACAGAGGCATTCAAGCGCGGTTTACCATTGGCCGACTTGGTAAATATCTGGATAACACCGCCTATAGCATCTGCGCCATAGAGGCCGCTAGCAGGACCCCGCAAGATTTCAACACGCTCAATCTGACTGAGAGGTATGCTTTGCAGGGCGGTAGTGCCGTTGGTGGCGGAATTAATGCGCATGCCATCGACTAATACTACGGTATGTGTAGCGTTAGCGCCGCGTATGTACACATCGCTGGATTTACCCATCCCGCCGTTTTGCGCCATTTCAATCCCGGGCTGCATGCTTAGCAGTTCTACTAGTGATGTTTGTCCGGCTCTCTGGATATCTTGTTCTGTGATGACAGAAATATCCCCAAGGGCATCGCTAATTTTTTGAGGTGTGCGTGACGCCGTTACAACAACATCATCAAGCTTGGTGCTGTCCTCGGCATAAGAGGACAATGGTAGAAGCAGGCCGATCAGCCCGGCCGAAATGGTTTTATTCATGAGACTTCCTGTCAAACATGCGACCCCGCATGTCATTGAAAAACAGGAATACCGGAAGGGGAATAGAGCACGAAACGAAAGCCAATGATGGCATTGCGTCGCGAAAACCGTCACCCCGCGGTATTCCAAGCATAGGTTGTTAGGCCGGTCTCCGGGCTCACAAGATTTGATTCATCGCCTTCCCAGAAATATCTTCCAGTGGCATATGGATGAATCCACGCTTGCTTACCGTTGCGGGGGCAGCACAGGGTTTGTTTATAAAAACGCACCTGTTTCCCAGTTTCACCTCAATCGTGAAAATTCACGAAATTCGGCACCTGACAACTTGGCTGGATTATAGATTAAGCAAGCGCGAACCTGCTAAATTTTTTTACAGCCAGACATGCGATAGTACTTTCAAAAATCACGCTTAACAGTTGACCGTACAAGGTTTTTACAATTATAGTGGCGTCCATGGATGCAGATTTAAAAGCCTTGGAAGAGAAAATAGCGCAGTTGGTTACGCTATGCCAGTCCCTGCGGGGCGAGAACCAGGATTTACGGCAGGAAGTAGCGCAAATCCAGGACGAAGCACGCAGGCTGAGAGACCAGATGGCGCAGGCAAGTGTGCGTCTGGAAGCCGTTATCGATAAGTTGCCTGAGACGATTTTATGAGTAATTCCGGCGTCGACGTCAACATCATGGGGCGTGAGTTCAAGGTTTCATGCTCGGAAGACGAGCGTGAGGGCCTGATTACCTCCGTCAATTACCTTGATAAGAAAATGCGTGAAATCCGCGATACCGGCAAAGTGATCGGGGTGGAGCGTATAGCCATCATGGCAGCCCTTAACCTGGCACATGAATTACTCACTACCCGTAGCGGCGGCGTTGACATCGGTGATTTCAAGCGTAGAATCGTTTCAATGCAGGAACAGATCGACGGCGTCATCGCCGAGCAAGACAAGTTGTTCTAACTGCGGCTGGTTTCCTCTCGTTTTATTCAGGTTGTCATTATTCCAGCGTAAAGTTTCCTTTGTTCCCTGCGGTGTTGTTTAAGCTATATATTCCTTGAACTAGTTTACAGCATAGGTTTCAGCCATTCGAATTGCTGTGAGCGCGCTCCATTGCGGGTGTGCCTGATGCGTTCTAGGTTGTTACCACTTGAGCCTTTTTGGTTCGGGATGCTGGCTTAGGCTCCATTCGTAGGGAACATCCCCATTTTCTATCGCTAAATTAGCGATTACGGCGTTGCTTTCGGCTTGCCGTACTGAACGTACTGTCTTCGCCTCGGCGCCTTGTACTCGCTAATTTTTCAATAGAAAATTTAAGTTAATCTTAACTTCAACATTATCTTAGTTCGTGATACTTCAGATCTGCCAGGCTCACTTTATCCAGGCATTTTTCGTGCGTGGCTTCCAGGATCACCGGCGGGGCAAAGCCTTCTTCGGCGGCTTCGTGCCAGCGCGCGGCGCATAGGCACCAGCGGTCGCCGGGCTTGAGGCCGGCAAAGCCGTATTCCGGGCGCGGTGTGCTCAGGTCGTTGCCGCGCGATTGCGAGAATGCCAGGAACTCTTCGGTGACTTGCGTGCAGACGGTATGGCTGCCCACGTCTTCCGGACCGGTTTCACAGCAGCCGGTGCGGGTAAAGCCAGTCAGCGGGTCCATACTGCAAACCTGTAGCGTGGTGCCTAATACGTTTTTTGCCATGTCATGTCTCTGCAGTATTCAGTCAGGTTATGATACGAGAAATTAAGCAAGCCCATCACTCTTTCAACATGCACACCTGGAATTAATAATGCGTTACTGGCTAATGAAATCCGAACCTTCCGATGTTTCCATCGACGACCTGGCAGGTTTTCCCAATCAAACGGTGGACTGGTATGGCATACGTAACTACCAGGCGCGGAACTTCATGCGTGACCAGATGAAGGTAGGCGACGGTGTGCTGTTCTACCATTCGAACTGCGAGCAACCCGGTATTGTCGGCATTGCGGAAGTCAGTACGCAGGCGTATCCGGACCGCCTGCAGTTCATCAAGGGGCACAAATATTTCGATCCCAAGGCCACGCAGGAGACGCCGCGCTGGTTCAATGTGGACGTGAAACTGGTACGGAAAACACGACCCTTAACCCTCAAGGAAATGCGCGATATACCGGAGCTGGCCAACCTGCGTATCCTGCAGCGCGGCAGCCGCTTATCCATCACGCCGGTCGACCCGCGCGATTGGGAGTTCATCATGGATAAGTTGAAATAGGGAAATATACCTGCCTCGATAAATAATAAAAAAAGCCCCGCAATGCGGGGCTTTTTTATAACTAGAGAGACGTGTAATGCGTTAAGGCTTGTCGAGGCTGCCCATGGATTTCGGATAGGTGACGATGCCCCATGGCATGTCTTTGTCGCCGATTTCACCGACTTTTTCCATCTTCTCGACATCCACTACCAGTACTGCATCGGATTTTCCGCAGGCAAGCAGAATCTGCTTGTCGTCAGGCGTGAAGCTGAAATGCCAGCAGCGGTTGCCGGTTGGGATATCCTTGATTTTCTCATACGTCTTGGCATCGAATACCTGCAGCACTTTATCCTTGGCGGCAGCCACATACAAGTGCTTGCCGTCGCGGTCGAATGAGATGCCGTATGGGGAAGCAGCAGTGTCTACCGTGCGTAATACTTTGTAGTTTTTATCCAGCACCATGAATTTGTTGCCGAATTCCAGGGTGGCTACATAGGTTTTGCCATCCGGCGAAATCTTGATGCCGCGTGGGCGATCGCCGTATTTTTTGGTGCTGATGGTTTTGAGCAGCTTACCGTTACTGATGTTGTGCACAGTAATGGTATTGTCCGCTTCATTGGTAATGATCAGTTTTTTGCCGTCCTGGGAAAACTCGAGGCCTTCGGTTTCCGGCCCGCCGACGATCTCCTGTATTTTCTTGCCCTGTTTCAGGTCAACCACGGCGATGCGTGCGGGTTCGTTGTCATCATCGTCGTCATCCTGCTTGGCGACTTCACCCGGTTTGGGCGGGGGGCCGCCTTTAGAACTAGGCTCGGTTGAGACGAATACACGGTTACCCACTACCCGCACGAACTCAGGATTTTTGCCCACTTCGATGTGCTTCACCAATTCGCCGGTAGCGGTATCGATCACGGAAATATTACCGTCTTCCTTGTTGGCGGTGATCAGCAGTTTGCCGTCTGCGGTAACGCCTATGCCGCGAGGCGCCTTGCCTTTAATGTCGATGGAACGTGTCGTCTGCATAGTGTTCAGGTCGATAACCGTGACGCCGGCATCCTGGTTGGTGACGTAGGCAACGCCTTTATCTGCGGCAAGCACGTTGGCCTGGAAGCTGGAAAAAATCAGTGCGGCGCTTAGCGTTGATAAGCCAAGCGATGATAAGCAGTTACGGTGTTTCATATGCAGTCTCCTCAATTATTATTAGGTGGCTATTAGTCATGTGTGCAGTGGGATAGGTTCACCCGCAAATTACCTTCAACAGGCATTGCAAAATTCATACTAAACGCGCACCGGATATTTATGGGGATAAATCGAAGGTTATTGCTGGAATACTGCAGGTGGTGGCTATAAACAACCACTATTGGTGGTGTTATGGCTGTTTATAGCCACCGTCTGTCCAGGGATTTAACCTAAAAATAATGCATAGGCGGGATTGCTGCTTTCATTCCAGTGCGGATAGCCGAGTTTATCCAGGAAAGAACGGAATTCCTCCTGCTGTGACGGCGGCACCTGCATGCCAACCAGCACACGGCCGAAATCGGCGCCGTGGTTGCGGTAATGGAAGAGGCTGATGTTCCAGCCGTGTCCCATGCTGTCGAGGAATTTCAGCAATGCACCGGGTTTTTCCGGGAATTCAAACCGATAGATGCATTCATGTACCGCCTGGGGCGAATGTCCGCCTACCAGGTGACGCAGATGCAGCTTGGCTACTTCGTTATCCGTCAGGTCGAGCGCAGGCAGGTCATGCTGTTGCAGGGCCTGCACCAGGTGGGCGGATTCGGCCGGGTCCTGGATGGCGATGCCGACGAATATATGCGCGCGCTCCGGGTCGGAATAGCGGTAATTGAATTCGGTAATGCTACGGTCGCCCAGCAACCGGCAGAATGTCTTGAACGAGCCTGGTTTTTCCGGGATCGTCACGGCCAGCACCGCTTCACGTTTCTCGCCTATTTCCGCACGCTCGGCCACAAAGCGCAGGCGGTCGAAATTCATGTTGGCGCCGGACGCGATGCCGATCAGCGTTTTGCCGCTGAGGTTGTTGCGTTTGATGTATTCCTTGATGCCGGCTGTGGCTAATGCACCCGCAGGTTCCAGGATGGAGCGCGTATCCTCGAACACGTCCTTGATAGCGGCGCAGATGGCATCGTTGCTGACGACGATCATCTCATCTACGTATTCCTTGCACAGTCGCAACGTCTCCACACCGACCTG
>JAZKEL010000315.1:0-3316 GCA_040387075.1 Pseudomonadota bacterium | reverse complement strand
GGAAATAATCTAGTTGGGTGCGAATGGTATGCATGAGCAGCAAGGGCTTGCCGCTGCCCGCTTTCAAGTATCGGATGGTTGTATTGTTATTCAGCGTCAACTCTGAAACGGCGCCTAGTTTGGTTAAATCCTGCATGTTCATTACTCCCTGATTAACTGTTATATTTTTGATAGCTGCTTACCAAGGCAAAGCTTCACCCACATGGAAGAACCCGCCGTTGGCACCGTCAGCCGGCAAGGTAGCCAGTTCAACGCTGGTCTTGCCGCTTTCTGCTACTTCCATCGGTGCATGCTCGCCGCCCAATTCCGTTTTTACCCAGCCAGGATGCGCAGAGTTGACCTTGATGCTGGTGTCTTTTAATTCATGTGCGAGATGCACGGTATAGGCGTTCAATGCCGTCTTGGATGCGTTGTAGGCAAACGCCTTGGCGGGGTCGATTGGGGAATTGGGCATGCTGTGCAAAGTGAGCGATGCGAGGATGCTGGACAGGTTGACGATACGGCCGGCCGGTGATTTCTTGATTAGCGGCAATAATGTTTGCGTGAGTTCGATGACGGCGAACAGGTTGGTCTGGAATGTTTTCTTTAAAACGTCGGTAGTGACACTGCTGCTGTTATTGCCGCCTACTAACGGTTCCACCAGGATGCCGGCATTGTTCACCAGGATATCCAGTTTGCCGTATTTAGTATTGAGGTAATCGTAAGCGGCAGATGCGGATGTCGCACTGTCTGCATCGTAGGCGATGGCTTCAGCCTGGATGCCTTTAGCAATGAGTTCACTGGCGGCTTGCTGGCCCTTTTCCAGATCGCGCGAACCGATCACGACGGTGATGCCGAGTTCGCCCAATCCCTTTGCGGTTTCAAAGCCGATGCCACGATTGGCGCCGGTGATAAATGCTACTTTTGCTGTTGACTGACTCATGATGTAGTTCCTTGTTTAAAGTGCTGTTGAGATTATTTATGTACCTAGTGGTAAATAAATATTAGAAGGGTTAAAATAAATTGTCAACAATTAATTTACCGATTGGTATAATTATATTTAACTGGATAGATATGGGTGAGTTAGTAGATATGGATACAGATGCAATGAATGAACTGGAAACAGTCGTGGAAATGACTTCGTCGATAAAAAGCAGGGGACGTCCGCGCCAGTTCGATCATGACCAGGCGCTGGACAAGGCGTTAGACGTGTTTTGGAAACGCGGCTATGAAGGTGCCTCCCTGTCGGAGCTGACCGATGCACTGGGCATCAATCGCCCCAGCCTGTATGCGGCATTCGGCAATAAGGAAGAGCTTTTCCGCAAAGCGCTGGATCGCTACATAGCCGGGCCGGTGGCATATGCGTCAGCCGCCCTCCAGCAACCGACAGCACGTAAGGTGGTGGAAACATTCCTGACCGATTCTGCCCTGTTGCTGACTGATCCGAAAACACCGCATGGCTGCATGCTCGTGCAGGGTGCGCTTACCTGCGGCGAGGGTGCGCAAGCGATAAGCAAGCTCTTGGCGGATTGCCGCAATAGTTTCCAGGACGCGTTGCGACTGCGCCTGGAGCGGGCCAAGCTGGATGGCGACCTGCCTGTGTCTGCCGATGCTGCCGGGCTGGCGCGGTATGTCGCAACCATACACCAGGGCATGTCGGTGCAGGGCACAAGCGGTGCGACACACGATGAATTGCTGGGGGTGATCGCAACGGTGATGGCGAACTGGCCGTCCGCCTGAATCGCTTTGCCGCCTAATAGACGATCAGGCTATTTTTTCCTGAGCGGCTTCAATAAATCCGAAAGCCCGTTATGGTCGATTTCCTGCATGAGCGCCAGCAGGCGGCCTACCTCGCCGGGAGGAAAGCCTTTCCGCGCGAACCAGTTCAGGTAATTGCCCGGCAAGTCTGCTATTAAGGTGCCTTTGTATTTGCCGTAAGGCATTTCGCGCGTGACTAATAGTTGCAAATCTTCCGGTTTCACTGTCGTTACCTCTTCACGCTGTAAGCTAATTGCAAGCTTGCGCTGGTTGAATGGGGCATCTGCTTTACGGCAACAAGTTTACATCACGCAACCACCACGCATGGAGTTCCCCAATTGATCACCCTGAAACGATTTACACTTGCCGCCTGCCTGCTGCTCGCTGCAACCACTGTGCTGGCGGATACGAAGATCGGCTATGTGCAGGCCGACAAAGTCATGCAGAGCGCACCGCAGACAGTGGAAGTCGGCAAGAAACTGGAGAAGGAATTCGGTGCGCGCAGTACCGAACTGCAACGCCTGCAAAAACAGGTGGAGACGCAGGAAGTCGCGCTCGAAAAAGACAGCCTTACGCTGACGGAAAGCGAGCGTAACAAAAGGATGCGCGATATCTCCGATTTCAAGATGGCGCTGGAACGCAAACAGCAAGAATTCAATGAAGACATCAATATCCGCAAGAATGAAGAGTTGGCCGCCCTGCAGGACAAGATCAAGGCTGCCGTGGCATCGGTGGCGCAAAGCTCAGGCTTGGATATCGTGCTATTCAGCGGTGTCGCCTATGCCAGCAAGCAGGCGGACATCACCGATAGCGTGTTGAAGGCTATGAGCAAGTAACCCGTTCGTAATACCGTCGCATGGGATGGCGTGATATGGAAGGCGCCCATGCCTTGCGCTAGACTGGCGGGATATTACCAACGTATCCTTGCCCACCATGCATGACATCCTTATCCCCGAAAGCGAGTACGAGCTAACCGCCATGCGCGCCCAGGGTGCCGGCGGCCAGAACGTCAACAAGGTGTCGAGCGCGATCCACCTGCGCTACGACGTCATGGCGTCTTCGCTCAGTGAGTCGCACAAAGCCAGGTTGCTGGCATTGCGGGATAGCCGCCTGACACAAGAAGGCGTGCTCGTGATCAAGGCCCAGCAATACCGCAGCCAGGAAATGAATCGGCAGGATGCCATTACCCGCCTGCACGCGCTGGTGAACAGCGTGGCGAAAACGCCGTTGTTGCGACGTGCGACGCGTCCCACCTGGGGTTCGCAACGCAGGCGAGTCGAAAGCAAATTGAAACGCGGTGCCATCAAGGCCAGCCGGGGCAAACCTGCCGGACACGACTAGTCGCTCGGCTCAGTATTTGTTTTTACTTTGCGGCAGCAAGGTGTTTTATTCAGCATACGTAACGGATGTGGCAAAATAGCGCATGCCATTTTTCACACGCCCATGAACATCCTCGCCCTGGACACCTCCACCGAATACCTCTCGCTTTGCCTGTCGCTGGCAGGGGAAGTCTATGCACACGATAGCCACGCCGGGCAAAGCCATTCCAGGGAGATATTGCCTGCATTGCGGGCTCTGC
>JAZKEL010000314.1:0-3621 GCA_040387075.1 Pseudomonadota bacterium | reverse complement strand
GCGCGTCACCACGAAAGGCTGCGCGCCATTGCTGAACAGGAAATTGGCGATCAGGGGGGTCGGGTTTTTAGACACCAGAATCGCGATGGATTCGGTATTGGGGATACGGCTGGTCACCTCGACCTGTACCACCGCGCCATTCTCAGCACGGTCCGGCGCCGTGATCTGGATATCGCCGACGGGCGTTTCGAGGGGGAACTGCATACCCTGAATCGCGCCCTCCAGGTCTTTGGATTCAAATGCTTGCTTATTCCATAGGCTGGCGATGGCTGCAGCCAGGCTATAGGCGGGCAGCAACAGCATAGCGCTTACCATTCCCAATCCCTGCACTAATCGTCTTCGTTGCATGAGTTTCCTTATATCTGTTTTTTGGGATCGATCACCAACAGCTTAAGCTGGTTCAGCCGCGCTTCCACGATCGACTGCTGGTAGAAATCGCCGTCGCCTGCCTTGACTGCCAGATCCATCTGTTCTACCGCTTTTGGTATGTTGTAGCGCCTGAAATAGGCTTCCGATTGCGCCTGGTATGCGAGCAGCTTTTTGCCCTGCTGGGTATAGGCTTTCGCCGTAAGCTCGTAAAAATAAGGGTCATCGGGATACATATACTGTTTTTCATTCACCAGTTTAAGCGCTTTATCCGCCTGTCCCAAATTTAAAAAATGCTGGGCATAGCCGTAAATCAAGGCGCGGCTATTGGGGTATTCGGCCAGGCCGGCAAGGTACTCTTTTTCGATCTGTGGCGGATTATTGCGCGCGACAGCGATATTGGCGCTCAGGGTGGCAAACATGGAATGCCTGGGCGCGTTTTCGCGTAGCCATTGCAGTTGCTTGTCCGCGCCTGCAAGGTCATTGGCGCGCAGTAGGACAATCGCCAGACCGTAACGCTGGGCGGCTTCATTGCTGTATCGCTTCTGGTCCAGGTTGCCCCTGAATACCGCAACGGCCTGCTGCGGCGAGCCTAGCGTCGCCACTAGTTTGGAGCGTACATAGTCAAAATCCGGGCTATACGCCAGCGCCCGGAAACTGGCGCTGGATTCGCGTCCACGCACGTCGGCAATCCGTTCGGTAGTCACCGGGTGCGAGCGCAGGAAAGACGGGGCACTGCCTTCCGAGAAACGCGAGCCCTTCTGCAGTGTTTCAAAAAACGTGGCCATGCCATGCGTGTCGAATCCGGCGTCGCCGAGTATCTGCATACCCACACGGTCTGCCTCGCGTTCATGCTCGCGGGTGTAATCCAGCTGTTTCTGTATCGTGCTGGCGGACGCGGCTGCCAATGCCCCGCTACCCAATTGCGGATTGCCGACCGATGCCAGCAGTGCCAGTACCATGGTGGCGATGTTGACGATGGAATCCTTCTTTTGCTGGGCCAGCATGCGCGCCATGTGGTGCTGGGTGATATGGCCGATCTCGTGACCCAGCACGCCGGCCACTTCCGATTCGTTATTGGCAGCCACGATCAGGCCGGTATGCACACCGATGACGCCGCCCGGCATGGCAAACGCGTTGATGGTGTTGTCGCGCAGCACGAAAAAGTTGAATTGCTGGGTTTTGTCCGGCCCGCTGGCCACCAGCCTATTGCCGAGGTTCTGCACGTAATCGGTGATCTCCACATCGCTCACTACCTGGTCGCTGGACATCACCTCGCGCATGATCTGGTCGGCGATGCGCTTTTCCTGCAGCGGCGACAGCACAGTGGCCGACACATCGCCCAGCTCGGGCAGGCCGTCCGCCAGTACGTTTGGGGCAACGACTGTCGCCATGACACTCAGCGCAATGGCGCACACGCAGAACTTGAAGGGGTAAACTTTTCTCATCGTTGTTATGATAACGAACTTAGCAGCCGGGTTCACGATGGCTGCCATACTTTCACCACTTAATTTAGGCGGGCAATTTTCATGAGCCAGTTCACGCATTTCGACGCCGCAGGCCAGGCGCACATGGTCGATGTGGGCGAAAAAACCGAGACGCACCGAGTCGCCGTTGCCACCGGCCAGATCCGTATGCTGCCAGCCACATTGGCGCTTATATTGAAGGGCGACGCCAAGAAAGGTGACGTGCTGGGCATCGCCCGCATCGCTGCCATCCAGGGCTCAAAACGCACCTCGGACCTGATCCCGCTCTGTCACCCCATCAGCCTGACCAAGGTTGGCGTGGAATTCCGCATCGAAGAATCCATCAATACTATCCACTGCACCGTCACGGCAGAAACCGTGGGCCGCACAGGCGTAGAGATGGAAGCGCTTGCAGCGACCAGCGTCGCCCTGCTGACGATCTATGACATGTGCAAAGCGGCAGACCGGGGAATGGTGATCAGCGAGATCAAGCTGCTGGAGAAGACCGGTGGGAAATCCGGGAAATGGATAGCGGATCAAAATTGATTGAAATTTGATTTCTGGCTCTACTCCACCATCATGCCAATCACCCCCTTCCGTTTATCCATTCTTGATAAGACAAGATTTCTCAAGCTAAAATCGCCGGGCACCTGCCCTGTGAGGCGCATCCAGCTTGCCTCCCAGGGCATAGCATTTTTGCTGGGAATGAAGGCTGATTGTAATCCCGCTGAAGTCGAAGTATGGTACAAGCGAACGTATCGATTTAATTCGCCATCCGAATTTACTATCCGCAGGAGAAGTCCATGGGCAATTTATTGACCGGCTATAAAGCAGAAATCGAGATGCTGGGCGACCGCATGGACCAGGCGGTGACGCTGGCCGGGCAGCAATTGAATGAAGTGGTGGAACGCGCCAGCGACCAGCTGGATGACCGCATCAAGCAGGTGAGCGATGCCGTGCATGACCAGCGGCAGTTGACCAAGACGGACATCGAGGCGCTGATCGATTACGCTACCGTCAGCCTGGGCAAGGTGCTGGACGAACGCATCGAGAAACTGCGCATCGAGTCTTCTACCATGATCACCGACAAGATCGAGCAGGTACGTTCGGAGCTGAGCGAAGCAGCCACCGAGCAGAAGCGCGGCGCCATCCGCAACGCCATGGTGGCGGTTGCTGCCTCTATCATCGTCGGCATGATTTCCATCTATTACAAAAAATACCTGGGCGGCGACATCAACCTGGTGGATATCTTCCGCTCCGTGCTGCTGTCGTTGACGGTAGGCTACGCCGTGTGGCTGATCTTCAAGCAGGTCAGCGCCTATATCCAGTCCAGCCGATTGAAACGCAATGCGGTCATCGTCGGCTTGCGGTATTTCGATGTGTTACGGCCGAAAGGCGCGCTGTGGCAGTTTTTCGGCCTGGCTGCGATCATCGGGCTATGGGCGGTAGCCAATTACAGCAACTGGTTCCAGCACCTGATCGGGAAAATTTAATTACGTGTCGATCACGACAATAAGTCGCCAATAAAAAAGCCACCCGGAGGTGGCTTTTTTATTGCTGAACCGTATTACGCTTTCAGCTTGCGACGTGCTACGAATCCCATCAAGCCAAGACCTGCCAGCATCATGCTGTAGGTTTCAGGTTCCGGTACCGCTGTCACGGTCAATGAAACATCGCCGCTGTATTTGGATTTGAAGACTCCGGAAGTCAATGCTGAGATGCCGGAGATATTCAGTGAATAATCACCTGCGGTCAGGTTCGATGCTTCAAGACTGAAAGTATTGTTTTT
>JAZKEL010000313.1:6836-17950 GCA_040387075.1 Pseudomonadota bacterium | reverse complement strand
TCTTGGTGACGTTGGTGGACGAGTTCTGGTCCCAGATATTGTAGGCGCCCCAGAAGTGGTAACTGGACAGCGACAGGTACTCAAGGATGGCGACCTCCCGATTCTGGCTATAAACGCGGGTTGCCAAGTGATCAACTGGAAGCAGCAGTTCGTCTATACCCAGTTTTTTCTGCACGGTCTTGGCGACGTCGTAGGCTTCTTGCACATCCGAACGAATCGAGCTTACGCCGAGCGCATACACACGCAGGTCGGCCGGTTTGCGTTCCAGGTAGCCCACGATGTTGTGGGTATAAGGCGACGGTTTGCTGATGGCGAGGTTGCCCGGCAACTCCAGCTTGCGCACATCATCCTGGGTGAAGAAGCGGAATTCGCGCTCTTCCTGTAGTTTGACCACATCATGCAGGTTGGTGACGCGCAAGATCTCGCCCATGTAGCGGCTATTGGGTTTCCGTGCACCGACCGGGTATACCTCGTTAAGGGCACGGAAGATGCCGCGCATATTCGGGTCTTTTACTTCGCGTACCAGGAGATCGGGAGAATTCAGGTCGATGCGCAGGATATGCGTCCAATGCTGTTCGCTCTCCAGGCTGACCATGTAATGGTAGGCCGTCATCAGCGCCAGTTCGCCGATATATTGCACAGAATGGCCGGGGTCTACCGTGATCATCATGGCGTCTATCTCGTGGATCATGTCGGTCAGGCCCATCTGGTCGCGTTCCTCCAGCAGGCGTTGCAGGTACTCTTCAAAAAAAGGGGAGTTTTCCTTGTCGCCGTGGCGGCGAAAATCGGTAGATATCATGTCGGTGCTCTATATGGCTTGAATAATATGGATGGAGTTTAAAGTAGATAGTTCGTCGCAAATGCCGTATTTATTGCTGAGTTTGCTGCATCTGCGGTACGCGGACACTGACGGTCATGGTTTCTTTGCCGCCGCCGATACGTGCGCCGCTGACCGGGCAGGCATCGCGGTAATCCAGGCCGACGGCAAGCCTGACATGGTTGCCGTTGATCAGGCAGCTATTGGACACGTCGATGCTCAGCCAGCCGGTGGCATCCAGCCAGATATCCACGCAGGCATGGTTTTCCATCAGGCTGGTGTCAGTATTGAACAGATAACCGCTCACATACCGTGCCGGCAGGCCCAGCACACGGCAACATGCGATAAAGATATGCGCATGGTCCTGCCATACCCCGGCGCCCAGTTCGAATGCCTTGGCCGCCGTGGTTTCCACTTCCGTGCTGCCTTTCACGTAAGGTACCCGCGTTATGATGGCCTGGGTCATCTCGATGAGCGTATCCGCCGTCACCTTCTTGCCGGAGAATGTTTCCGCAAAGGCTTTGAGCGGCTCGTCGGCCATGGTGAGCGGTGTGCTGCGCAGGTAGATGATGGTGGGTAGCAGGTTCTCTATCGGCGGGATGAACAGTCCGGTTTCCACTTCGCCGGAGGCGATGATGTTGATTTCGCTATGTTCGCCATCCACCACCAGCATATGCGTCGAGTTGCCGTGGGTGTCCTTCATGGCATGCAGGTTACCGTTCACGCGTATGCCCCATTTCCCCACACGCTGGCCAAAGCCTTCCAGCGGCGTGAGGCGTAACTGCTGTATGGTGTAATTGACCGGCTCGCTGTAGGTGTAATGTGTGCGGTGTTCTATCGTCAGAAGCATATATAACCTGTGGTAACGGCGTGCTAAAGGCTAATCATACCTTTAATGCCCGGCGGGATGGAATCGGCACAATTAATCAATATCGTTAATCAGTACTGCTTCAGCCGGATGAACCAGCGCTAACCGCCATGCGCATTGAGGAATGTGCGCTGTATTTCCAGGCTCAGGTTGTTATTGCTGGCAATGAAGTCGGTGAGGAATTCATGCAGGCCGTCCTGGAAGATATCGTCCATTTTTCCGTAGCGCAGCCTGGAATGCAGTTCGCCCGCCAGCCGTTTGCATTCGATATTGCGACGTCCTGCAAGCTGCTCAAGGATAGGCGTGATCTCTGCAAAGCATGCATGCAGCGAGCGCGGCATGTCTTCACGCAAGACCAGGAGTTCGGCCACACGCCAGGGCTCGATCGCATCGCTGAATACTTTCTGGTAGGCCTGGAATGCCGACACCGAGCGCAACACTGCGCTCCATTCGTAATAGTCCACCGAGCCGCCTACTTCTTCTTCATCGGGCAGCAACAGATGGTATTTGACGTCCAGCAAGCGTGCAGTATTGTCGGCACGTTCCATGAAGGTGCCCAGGCGCACGAAGCGGAAGGCATCGTCACGCAGCATCGTGCCGAAACTGACGCCACGGAACAGGTGGGAGCGCGACTTTACCCAGTCGCAGAACTCATGCAATCCGCCTTTGGCCAGGTCGACGCCGATGAACTGGCTGAATTCCAGCCACAAGGCATTGATGTTCTCCCAGGTCTCCGAGGTGAGGGCAACCCGCACCGCACGGGCATTCTCACGGGCGTTGCGCAGGCAATTGTAGATACTGGATGCATTCTTCTCATCCATGGAAAGGTAGCGGATGACATTGCTGGCGGTGTATTCCTTGTATTCCGCCTCATACGCCTCGATGTTGCCGGAAATCTCCAGCGCCGGCGTCCACAATGCCGCTTCGCTTTCTGCTGCATTGGGCACCAGGGACATATTGTGGGTGACATCCAGCACGCGTGCCATGTTCTCCGCACGCTCGATATAGCGGGCCATCCAGTACAGGTGATCAGCGGTGCGACTTAGCAAAAACGACTCCTCTTAATAGCCAGTAGCGCGCTTGATGATATGACTAACGAATTGACGCTCTTTATTCTTCAAGTACCCATGTGTCCTTGGTGCCGCCGCCTTGTGACGAATTGACGACCAGCGACCCTTCGCGCAAGGCTACCCGGCACAGCGCGCCCGGCACTAATGTGACGGTCTTGCCTGAAAGCACGAATGGCCGCAGATCGACATGGCGTGGCGCGATGCCTTTTTCCACCAGCGTCGGGCATGTCGATAACGATAATGTGGGCTGCGCGATGTAGTTGGCCGGGTTGTCCAGGATACGCAGGCGGAATTCCGCGATTTCCTTCTTGGTGGCGGCCGGGCCGACCAGCATGCCGTAGCCGCCCGAGCCCTGTACTTCCTTCACGACCAGTTCGGACAGGTTATCCAGCACGTATTTCAAATCGTCCGGCTTGCTCAGTTCGTAGGTCGGCACGTTGGACAGGATAGGTTCTTCCCCCAGGTAGAAGCGGATCATCTCCGGCACGCGGATGTAGGTTGCCTTATCGTCGGCTACACCGGTGCCGACGGCGTTGGCCAGTGTGACTCCGCCATTACGGTACACCGACAGCAGGCCGGGTACGCCCAGCATGGAATCTGCCTTGAAGACCAGCGGATCGATAAAATCGTCGTCGATACGACGGTAGATCACGTCCACCTTTTTCGGGCCTTCAGTGGTGCGCATGTAGACGCTGTTGTTGCGCACGAACAGATCCTGGCCTTCGACCAGCTCTATGCCCATCTGCTGGGCGATGAAGGCGTGTTCGAAATAGGCGCTGTTATAGGCGCCCGGCGTCATCAGCACGACTGTCGGATCCTGCACGCCAGGTTGCGCTACGGCACGCAGGTTATTCAGCAGTACTTGCGGATAATGCTCAACCGGGGCAATCGGGTAACGACGGAACAGTTCAGGGAAGAGCCGCATCATCATCTTGCGGTCTTCAAGCATGTAGGAAACGCCGGAAGGTGTGCGCAAGTTATCTTCGAGTACATAGAACTCGCTTTCGCTAGTCCGTACGATATCGATACCGGCAATGTGGGCATAAATGCCGCCGGGCACATCCACCCCGAACATTTCAGGGCGGTATTGCGCGTTGGTCAGTATTTGCGGGGAAATCTTGCCGGCGTGGATAATTTCCTGCTTGTGGTAAATATCATGCAGGAACATATTGAGTGCACGCGTGCGCTGGATGGCACCGGCGGATAGCTTTTCCCATTCTTTGGCTGCCAGCAGTCGCGGGATGACATCGAAGGGGATCAGGCGCTCGGCACCGGCCGTTTCACCGTATACGTTGAAGGTGATGCCAACCCGGCGGAACAACAGCTCTGCTTCCTGGCGTTTACTTTCAAGCTGCGCGAGCGGAACGTCTTTCAGCCAGTCGGCGTATGCGCTGTAAATTTCACGCACCGCATTGGGGTCAATCTGCATTTCATCAAAGTGCGTTTTAATGGCTGTATCCATGCTTAAGCAATACGCAAAGCGCATGCCAGATTGTGAAAATCATAAAAACCTAAAAAAATCATACTGCTAGATTATTTCCCTGAAGCTAACAGCATAAAATGCACTGGAGTAGAGCGTACCTTCAAAGTCAGCGCCCTGCAATGGCCCACGCGTCTTTATCGCTTGCTATCACGTTGCCGGTTAATGGTCTGCTGTAGATTTTAGTCGCCGCCGGAACGCCAGATGGAAATCATGAGCAACAGGCCGATAAAAAAGGCGAGTGAAAAGCCGATGAAGCCAAATGCAGGCAAGCCGAAGAGTGTTGGCCCGCCTTTTACCGTCATGACGATGGAGGAGCCAACGATCAACGCAGCGGTAATCAAGGCGATGGTCAGGCGGTTGGTGCTGTGATCCAGCTGGTGGCCGAAATGATCCAGGCGTTTCAAATCAAGGTTGATTTTCAGGCGGCCACGTGCTGCCTCCTTCAGTACTTGCGAGATATCGTTGGGCAGGTGGGTGACGGCTGTGGTCAGGTTGCCGATGCGGCTACGGCTGCGCTTTAGCAAGGCGCGCGGCATGTAGCGGTCCAGGATGATCTTTTTAACGAAGGGTGTTAAATGCGCGACGATCTGGAAGTCAGGATCCAGCTGCCGTCCTAATCCCTCCAGCGTGATCAGCGCCTTGAACAGCATGGTGAGGTCGGGCGGCACTGCCAGGTGGTTTTCCCGCATGATGCTGGTCAAGTCGTTTAGCAATGCGCTGAAGCGTATCTGCTTGAGCGAGGCATTATCGTAATTGCAGATGAACTCGTCCAGGTCTGCGCTCAGTTTCGCTTCGTTCACCGGCGCATCGCCGGCCCAGATGATGAGTATGTCGCGCAATACATCGATATCACGCGATACCAGCGCCGCCAGCAGGTCGGCAATCTCTTCGCGCCGCTCCAGCGTGATCCGGCCCACCATGCCGCAATCGATGATCGCTAAACGATTATCCGGCAAGTAGAACAGGTTGCCTGGATGCGGATCGGCATGGAAGAAACCATCGATCAGCACCATCTTGAGGATGGCGTTGGCGCCGCGCTCCGCCAGCAATTTAAGGTCCAGCCCTGAACTGGTCGCGACTGCCAGGGCATTGCCGGGAATGCCTTTGATCTCTTCCATCACCAGCACGCCGTCGCTGGTGTAGTCCCAATATATCTGGGCGAACTTGATATTCTCGTCATCCGCGAAATTGCGGGCGAAACGCTCGGTGTTCCTGCCTTCCAGCGCGAGGTCGAGTTCGCACTTCAGGGATTTCGAGAACTGTCCGATGATCTTGCCTAGCTGGAAGCGCTTGACCTGGTCTACCTCTGACTCGACAAGACGGCCGAGGTGCGACAGCAGGCGCAGGTCGGCATCTATATTCTCCTCCACATTCGGGCGGCGTATCTTGACGACAACGGGCGTACCGTCCTGTAGCTTGGCAAGGTGCACCTGGGCGATAGAGGCCGCTGCGATGGGTTCGCGCTGGAAATCGAGGAATACGTCGAATGGGGATTTTCCCAGCGCCAGTTCCAGGTCCGGCAACAGGTCTTCAAACGGCACAGGCGGAACCTGGTCCTGGAGCTTGGAGAATTCTGTAATCCATTCGGGTGGGAAGATATCGGGACGGGTTGCCAGTACCTGCCCGAGTTTTACGAATGTCGGGCCGAGTTGCTGCATGGCCAGGCGTGCACGCACTTCAGCCGGCAATTTCATGATTTCACGCGTGGCTTCGGAATTCATGGCATTGCCCGCCCAGCCGATGATGCTGCGCTTGCCCAGGCGTTTGGCTATGTCACTCCAGCCGTACTGCATCAAGGTGCCGGCAATTTCGCGTATACGGCTGAAATCTCGGATAACGGATATGGTTTGACGGATCATGGGATTTTTATTGGTTGCCAGTTAATGTTGCTCAGCATAGTACTCAGCGCTTTAATACATCCGCATTCCTGCCGGGTTAATAAGCGTTGCTCGATTCGATTCTACACCAACCATCCGGGTTTTTGAGTGGACAACTATGGGCACTCTCTAACGCCCCTGGTTTGCAATGCCGCTTAAAGCACTCTAGAATGCATTGAATGACTTCTTCCCTACGTCTCGCTTTAAGCACGTTTTTTTGCGCCCTTTCTTGTGGTGTCGCAGGTTGCGCCTCCGCTGCTCCAGTCCCCGATAAAGTCCCGGAAAAACTGAGTCCAACTACTAATTATTCAGCCGCAACTTCAGCCATAGTGCAGGACGCTTCCCTGGATGCCAATGCTGACAAGTCATGGTCCAGCAGTGCCCAGGAAGTGCTGATGAATGCACTCAGCCTGACCGGCGTGCGCTATAAGTTCGGCGGCAACTCACCTGAGACCGGCTTCGATTGCAGTGGTTTCGTGCGTTACGTATTCCAGCAGGCGATGAACCTCACCTTGCCGCACGGCGCCCGGGCCATCAGCCAGCTAGGCGAGTCTGTGGCCATCGGCGACCTGAAGCCGGGCGACCTGGTGTTTTTCAATACCCTGCGTTCCACCTTTTCCCACGTGGGGATTTACCTGGGCAATAACCGTTTCATCCATGCCCCCAGTTCCGGCGGCGGTATCCACGTAGTCGATATGAAGGAAAGTTACTGGGCTAAGCGCTTTAATGGCGCGCGGCGTATCGATACCGCCAATATCACTGCCGTTAAGGCCTCTATCCGTACCGAGTAACTAATCCGATTAATAAAAAAGCGCCAGGTATTGCCTGGCGCTTTTTTATTTGTGGTTTGAAACCCGAAGGTTTGATGCTCGCTTCTTATTTATGGAAAGTGGCGATATCGCCAGGCTTGCGCAACATCTTGTCGACTTCGCCCAAATGCAGTTCTTCCGTGTAGATCAGTTCGCGCGCATATTCTTCCAGCATGACAGACTGGCCTTCTACCAGCGCCAGCAGACTGCGGTAGCAATTCAATGAGGCCGTTTCATGGTCCAGCGATTCGCGCAGGATATCGCCGACGTCATGGTTATGTGTTTCCAGCAATGGGCCTATGGATAAGGAAGGGTGGCCGCCCAGGTGGGTAATCAATTCACCGGCCTTGTTCGCGTGATCCAGCGATTCCGTTGCCTGGCCGCGCAGCCAGGAAACAATGGGAATGCGGTTGTAGCCAAAAATCATCAATGCGTAATGCGTGTAGCGCACTACACCGGCAAGTTCCATTTCCAGCACGGTATTCAATGCCTTGATGATCGGGTCCAGCTTGTCTGCGTCTATGTGGGTAATCGCCATGTAAGTCTCCATTCAGTAGTCGGTGCGGTTAATCGGTTCGGGCATTGTTCACTCGAATGGACGGAGTCTAACGCAGGTAAAAAATCATTGCAGAATTGCAAATACTTCGCATTGCCAGTCGCAATTCCTATTGATATCAACTACCTGCAGTGGCGGATTTTCACCTCGTGTTTGCTGAACAGCTGGCCCTGCACCCGGTCGATCCCCATGCGTTTGGCCCATTCGAACTCTTCGCAACTATCGACACCGCTCATGAGCACGCTAACCCCTATGCGCCTGGCGGCACTAACCAGCCAGTCCACCATGGTATTGGCTGCATTATCGTCGATGGCGCGCAAAGCGTTGCCATTGAACTTGATGATGCTGGCATCCATGAAAGCGCTCAGGGAGAACATGCCCCAGCGGACGCCGACATCTTCCAGCGCAATCGTTGTGCCGCTGGCCTGCAGCATTTCAATGGCGCGCTGCGAGCGGTAGGCATCCGCCAGGTTATGGTTTTCCACGATGTTGATCACCAGTTCGCGTTCTGACCAGGCATGCTGCTTGAACAGTTGCAGCAAGGCATTGTCTTCATTGTCGCCACCCTCGAACAGGCTGTCTATATCGAGGTCCAGCACCAGCAAACCGTCATCCGGCGCATGTGCGACTTGCAGTTTCTTCATTTCCAGTTCGGTATGGAAAAGCAGCAGGGGATTTTTATGCAGGTGCGCGAACATGTCGCCCGCACTGACTGCCACCTGTTTACTGGTATGGAAGGAAGCGGAGGCCTGGTGCCCGCTTACCTCGCCTGATTGCACATCTATGATGGGGTAGTAATTCACGCCGAAACGGCGTGACATGATGATGTCCAGCACCTCGCCCGTCGGCAAGGGAATGGTGGCAGGCTTGCTTTGTAGCAATGATGCAATTTCCAGGCGATTAAAGGCATTCATTTCAGCACTCCTCAACAGAACAATATTCATTGTAAATGAGAATCATTTCTATTTAAAGTGGTATTGCTTTAATTTAGCAAATTAAAAAATCATAGTGAATGGGTTAGGCTTTTCCTGAATGGCCGTCGCTGTGACCGAGCGGCCTGCTTGGGTCGATGCGGTCGCGTATGAGCTGTTTCAATTCCTTGGATTCCGGAAAGCGAGCCTGTTCTTTGCGTGAGAAGATGGTCCCCTTGTCGAGGCGTACCTCAAAAATTCCGCCTGTTCCCGGTATTAAGCTGATACGTTCCAGATCCTGGTCGAACGTGGTCAGCAGTTCCTGCATCATCCATGCGGCGCGTAACAGCCAGCGGCATTGGGTGCAATATTCGATCTCGACTTCATGTTTATTCATTTGAATTCCCTGGTTTTTAAGAAACCTGGTTTGTAAGAAACTTTAGTTGGACTACAATTTACCTCATAACTATAGGTAGTGCTTTGCAACTGCTAGCCAAATAGCGGAAAATGAAACTATTAATTAATTGCCTGTCTTAATACTGGCTTCAAGTGCACCGCTTGGTAATATCGGAACATTCCATTGAATAAATAATTATTAATGCAGTGATCTGTGCCAGCGCGCAATCGAATCTAGCTTCCAGCTATCAATCCCAGCCAGCCATCATACGAAACGGAATTACATGCACTCAAAATTTGAAAAGATCGGCTTAATCACCATCAGTGCCGTCATGGGGGTCATGCTCAGCCTGACATACTCTGCCATCGCTGAAAAAGACATCAAGCCGACATTGCCGCTGGAAGAGTTGCGCAGTTTCGCTGAAGTGTTCGGCAAGGTAAAAAGTGATTATGTCGAGCCGGTAGAAGATAAGAAGCTGCTGAATGAAGCCATCAGCGGCATGCTTTCCGGCCTCGATCCGCATTCCTCATTCCTCGATGTGGATGCATTCAAGGATCTGCAGGCCGGTACACAGGGCGAGTTCGGCGGTCTCGGTATCGAGGTCGGCATGGAAGACGGCTTCGTCAAGGTGGTTTCGCCTATTGAAGATACGCCTGCCTATAAAGCCGGCCTGAAACCGGGTGACCTGATCATGAAGCTGGATGACACGCTGGTGAAAGGCATGACCTTGAATGATGCCGTCAAGCGCATGCGCGGCAAGCCGGAAACCCCCATTACATTGACCGTGTTGCGCAAGGGCGAAGTGAAGCCTTTGGTGTTCACGCTGGTTCGCGCTGTCATCAAAACGCAAAGCGTCAAATACAAACTGACGGAATCCGGCTACCCTTATATACGTATCACCCAGTTCCAGGAACATACCGGCGAGGACCTGGCGAAAGCCATCAAGGCATTGCGTGAGCAGAATAAAGAGCCGTTCAAGGGCTTGATCCTCGATCTGCGCAATAATCCCGGCGGCTTGCTGAACGCAGCCGTTGGCGTGACTGCTGCATTCATCCACAAGGACAAGCTGGTGGTGTATACCGAAGGGCGCACCGCCGATGCCAAAATGCAGCTGACGGCCAACCCGGAGAATTACGTGAAAGGCGGCGCAAGTGCAGATTACCTGCGTGGATTGCCAGATGAAATGAAAACCGTGCCGATGGCGGTGATCGTCAATGGCGGTTCTGCATCCGCTTCCGAAATCGTGGCCGGTGCGCTGCAGGATCATGAGCGTGCCGTGATCATGGGCACGCAAAGTTTCGGTAAGGGTTCCGTACAGACCATATTGCCGATGAACAACGGCACGGCGATCAAGCTGACCACGGCGCGCTATTTCACACCGAATGGCCGTTCTATCCAGGCCAAGGGCATCGTGCCCGACATCGTCGTGGAAGACGGTACGGTGAACTCCTCGGATAACGGCGGCAATCTGCACGAGGCTGACCTGGTCGGCCACCTGAGCAATCCTAAGGATCCGCAATCGCCTACCATCGTCATCGTGCCAGCCAAGGTATTGCCGGCAAAAGAAGACAAGGTGAAAGACGATGCCAAGGGCAAGAAACCGGCAATCCCGGAAGACAATACCGTGGATAAGGCACCGCCAGAACCGGGCACCAAGAGCGATTACCAGTTCACGCAAGCGCTGAACCTGCTAAAAGGCCTGCAGATCCTGCAGAAGAAATAAGCCTTTATTGCATGCTTGACCGCCTCATCATCGAGTTCGACAAAGGGTTGCGCACACTGGCGGCCGAAGCCCACAGCGTGCGCAAGCATCCTGCAGCCAGTGTGGACAAAGCTCGAGCAAATGAGGAAGAGGGCGCAGTCCTGGATGGTGCGGACAAAAAACTTGCTGCAGCGCTGATGCGGGTCAACCATTGCGGCGAAGTATGCGCCCAGGCGCTATATAACGGCCAGTCGTTGACCTCTCGTAACCCGGAGACGGTGGCCGCATTGCGCCAGGCTTCCCTGGAAGAAACTGAGCACCTGGCATGGTGCGAACGGCGTATTAGTGAGCTCGGCGGTCGCAAAAGCCTGTTGAATCCGCTGTGGTACGCCGGCTCGTATACTTTAGGTGCGGTAGCCGGCGCATTGGGCGATAAATGGAATCTCGGGTTCCTGGCTGAAACCGAACGCCAGGTAGCGAAACACCTTGAACGCCACTTGCAGAAATTGCCGGATGGCGATAGTAAAAGCCGGGCCATACTTGAGCAGATGCATGCGGACGAAACGCATCATGCGGACACTGCGGAAAAGAACGGCGGCGCAGAATTGCCGCAGCCGGTCAAAT
>JAZKEL010000313.1:0-6736 GCA_040387075.1 Pseudomonadota bacterium | reverse complement strand
TTATTACCTCTAGATTTTCTCCATATACATCATCACTATAGTAGTTAACCATGAAAAAATTCGCAGATAATCTTGCCGAACTTGAAGGCGCTGAGCATTTACAGGCACTAGAACTTTATAGTGATGACGGCAGTATCGCCGGCATTGTGGAGAATAAGGCAGGTAGTGAAGGTTCGTTCAAGCTGTACCATGCCCTGTGGAAAAAATGGGGCGCCATCACGGTCGAGGCGGCGAATGAAGGGCTGGAGCTGTATGCGGAGCATACGCAGGACGCAAAAGACCATCCCGGAAAACACCCAAATATTGACCGCTTGCTGGAAGTGGTGGCCTTGAATAAGCCGTTGACGCTTGAAACCATCCCCGTTGGGGATGCCTAGATTTAAGCAGCTATCGTGTCGGAAATAGGTGGGTGGTAGATCATTTGCACCGTATTTCCTGCAGGATCGGCACAGTAAAAACTCCTGGCGCCATCCCGGTGAGTTTTGGGGGCCTGCAGAATTTTCACGCTATTCTTCACGAAATGGGCATGCCAGTCATCCACGGCATCCGCTGTCCTGATAATAAAACCGATATGGTCTAGGCGTTGCGGGCCGTTGGGTGTCTTGTCGTTATTAGCGCGATGCAGGGCCAGGTTGTCGGTGCCGGACGTCAGGTAGTAGTTGTCGGCGTCGGGTTGCCACTCCAGTTTCATTCCCAGAATATCGATATAGAAATGCAGGCAGGCATCCATGTCCTGCACGAATAGCGCCACATGACGCATGCCCAGCATGCCGCCCGGAATTACATCCGTCATTAAACCGCCGCTTCCACGATCTCGAAATCGTGCGTTATTTCCACCGACTTACTGAGCATGATGGAGGCCGAGCAGTATTTTTCCGCCGATAACTTCACGGCCCGTTCAACTTGGCCGGCATTCAGGCCATTACCCGTTACTACAAAATGCACGTGGATTTTGGTGAATACCTTGGGTATCTCGTCTGCCCGGTCGGCAGATATCTCCGCCACGCAATCGCTGATATTCTGGCGCGATTTTTTGAGGATGGTCACCACGTCGAACGAGGTGCATGCGCCCATGCCGATCAGCAGCATTTCCATGGGACGCATGCCGAGGTTGCGCCCACCTGCTTCAGGGGCGCCATCCAGCACGACAGCGTGACCGGTCTCGGATTCGCCCATGAAGCAGACATTCTCTACCCACTTGATTCTTGCTTTCATGTGGCAGGCCTTATTTGATCCCGAGTAATTCAACGTCGAATATCAGTGTGGCATTCGGCGGGATCACGCCGCCGGCGCCGCGTGCTCCGTAGCCGTAGTCAGGCGGGATGATCAATGTGCGTTTGCCACCTACTTTCATGCCGGCGAAGCCTTCGTCCCAGCCGCGGATAACCTGGCCGCCGCCGAGGTAGAACACGAACGGATCCTGGCGGTCCACCGAGCTATCGAATTTCTTGCCTTTGCCGTCCGGCTTGCTTGGGTCGTAGAGCCAGCCTGTGTAATGCACGGTGACGTTGAAGCCCGGTTCGGCTTCACGGCCTTCACCCACTACAGTGTCGTTTTTTACGAGTTCGGTAATTGTATTGCTCATTGCGGTTTTTTCCTGTTTTGAGGGTTGGGAGTCGGCGCTGCAGCCGCTGGTGGCGAAAGTTGCCATCAGCACTGCGCTGGCGAATAAGGTTGTGTATTTCATTGGCATGTATCTCACGGGTTTGGCCGGTTTCGGCTGGTCATAAGCAATAATTCCAAGCGCTTATGATACCCGAAATCATAATTGGTTTAATCGCGGCAATACTCTAACCGTGGGTTAAGGGGGCTATCTGGGTTGGGAATACACCCATTCCAGCAACGCATCCTGTGCAGCGCGAGTTGCCCCTGCGTTAGCCCCGTTGGCCATAAACACGACGGCCCAGCGATGGCCGTTCTGGTCCAGCATATACCCGGCAATAGAGCGGACCCCCTCCAGGGAGCCCGTTTTGAGGTGGGCATGGCCCCTGGCCGCACTGTCTTTAAGGCGCGAACCGGTGGTGCCGTCGACCGAGAGGATAGGCAGGGACGACATGAGCTCCGGCATGACCGTGCTGGCATAGGCTGCAGTCAGCAGATCGTTCAGGTGCTGTGCGCTGATGCGCTCGATACGGGAAAGACCGGCCCCATTTTCCAATACCAGTTCGGGGAAATCCATGCCTTTGCCGGCCAGCCAGGCGTGGATGGCCATGTCGCCGTCGGTCTCGCTGGCGGGTACCGCGCCGCTTTCTGCGCCTAGCGTCAATAAGAGCTGACGCGCCATGAAGTTGTTGCTGTATTTATTGATGCGCCTGACCACGTCCGCCAGCGGCAGCGAATCCTGTTGCAGCAGTTTGGTAGCGGCAGCCGGGGTTGCCTGCTGCCGTAATTTGCCGATTAAGCTCCCACCTGCCTGCCGCCATAGTTTACGGAACAGGTCGAAAGCATAGTCCTGGCTAGTGAGCAGGCTCATGTCCAGGTATTTCTCGCCGCACAGCGCAGAGAATTGGCCGGTTAACAGCAGTTGCGCTGCGTTAGCTTGCTGCCGCACTTCATAACGCAGCTGGCTTTTCCAGTCGCCGCAGTCTTTCTGTGTCGGCTTTAGCTGGTTGACAACGGTGATCTCGGGCAAATCGGGGTCGGCGGTTACCGTTACCTGCTTCGCGTCAGAGACAAGTTTGATGCTGGTCGATTTCAGGTTGACCGCTAATGCATCCGGCATGGCGTTGTAGGCACGGTAGGGCTCGCTATCGAAAGCGCCCGGGTCGTTACGCAGCGGCGCGAACCAGGTATTGTCGAGCACCAGGTTGCCGCGGATATCCTTGATGCCGGCCTGGCGCAAGCTATTCACCATGCGCCACAGGTCTTCCGCCATGAAGCTGGGATCGCCATGCCCTTTGATGATGAGATTGCCGTTCAGTACGCCATTCTGCAACCGTCCGTCGGTATAGACCTCCGTACGCCAGCGGTACGCCGGCCCGAGAATTTCCAGCCCGGCATAGGTAGTCAATAGCTTCATTGTGGAGGCAGGGTTGAGCGGCCGATCGGCATTGTGGCTGACTAACGGTTTCGTAGCGGCGTTGTCCCCATCCAAGCGCCTCACGACGACTGCAACACTTTCCGGTGAAACGCCCTGCAGCACAAGTGCACTGGCGACTGGCCCCGGTAATTCGGCATGTGCTCCAGCAGCCAATAGGCATGCGGCTGCCAGGGCATGCCTTATATAGGGTTTGAAGTGCATTTTAGGCTTGTGGAGATTCACGATGTCATGCCAGCCCGGCAAGGATATGCGCGGTTTCCTGCACCAGCATATCCATTTCCTGTTCGCTGATGACGTATGGCGGCATGAAATACACGGTGTTGCCGATAGGTCGCAGGATCAATCCACGTTGCAGTGCTGCCTGGTAGAAACGCTGCTGGAAGTTTGGGGTGCTGGATACCGCTTCGAACGCCCAGATCATGCCGGTGTTACGCACATTCTTTACAGGCAAATCGCCTAGCAATTTCAACTGTTCATTCATGTGCGCGGTTTTCTGCCGGTTTGCCTGCAATACGTCATCTTGCTCAAAGATGGCCAGCGTCCCCAGCGCCGCGCTGCAGACCAGGGCATTGCCGGTGTAACTGTGCGAATGCAGGAATCCACGCGCCGTGCTGTCGTCGTAAAACGCCTGGTAGATGGTATCGGTGGTCAGCGTGACGGATAGCGGTAAATAGCCGCCTGTGATGCCTTTGGACAGGCAGATGAAATCCGGCGTGATGCCGGCCTGCTGCGTGGCGAACATGCTGCCGGTGCGGCCGAATCCGACGGCGATCTCGTCGGCGATCAGGTGGACGTGGTAGCGACTGCAGATTTCACGCGCCCGTTTGAGGTAAATGGTGTCATACATACCCATGCCTGCTGCGCATTGCACCAGCGGCTCGATGATGAAGGCGGCAATGTGTTGGTGGTGGATTGCCAGGTATTCATCCAGGGCATCGGCACAGCGCATGGCGTAATCGTGTGGCGATTCGCCAGGCGCTGCCAGCCGCCAGTCGGGCGAGGGCATCTGTGCACTCTGCTGCAACAGCGGCGCGTAAGTATCACGGAAGATGGCGACATCGGTCACTGCTAATGCGCCCAGTGTCTCGCCGTGGTAGCTGTTCTGCAGGCTAATGAAGTTTGTTTTCCGGCTGCCTTCGGAACTGGTATCGGTATTGCGCCAGTAGTGAAAGCTCATCTTGAGCGCAATCTCCACAGCGGATGCGCCGTCTGAGGCATAAAACGCATGGCCCAATCCGGTCAGGGCAGATAGCTTCTCGGATAACTGCACGACTGGTTCGTGGGTGAACCCGGCCAGGATCACGTGTTCCAGCTGGTCGAGCTGGGCTTTTATTGCGTCCTTGATGCGCGGGTTATTATGGCCGAACAGGTTGACCCACCAGGAGCTGACGCCGTCCAGGTAGCGCTTGCCATCCATGTCGTACAGCCAGACGCCTTCGCCGCGCTGGATGGGAACCAGCGGCAAGGTCTCGTGGCTTTTCATTTGCGTGCAGGGGTGCCATACGGCATGCAGGCTGCGCCGTAGCAGGTCGTCGTTATTCATGGAAAACTAGTGCAGCACGGGTCGTGTGCTGGTCTCTTTCATGACGATGCGGCTGGTGGCGAAGCCGATATCCCATGCGGCTTCCTTAGTGGCAAGCTGCAGCATGTGGCCGAGGGCTTGGGTCAATTCGGCGGACAGCACGATCTTCATCAGGGCGCCGCTCTTGGATTTCAACTCCAGGCTGGCCGGCGCATCCGGCGAAGTGACAAGGTTGCAGTCATGTGCCAGCATCGGCTCGTTCAGGCGGGCGATATGACGCGACTGGTAGGCATCGCTGTAATTCACGTGCGGACTGGTTTGCGTGCCGGATTTTTTGGTACCGCTTTCTGACGGAAGCTGGTCACCGAAGGCTTCGGTCATGGCAATCGACGGTACACCCGCCTGTTGCAGCAGGTTCCAAAGGGATTTCACCACACGGCGCGTCAGCCAGACCGTGATTTCCGAATCGTCGGACAAGCCGATCTTGAGTAGCAGCCTGTCCTGCTCTGCGTCGTAGCCAAGATTCAATTGCTGGATAGCCGCATCGGCCAGTAGATCGTTCCCCACGCTCGCACTCCATGTTGGTGGCGCTGTAGTTGGTAGCACTACAGCTAGGACACTTCAAAGCCAGGCCACTTCGGTTACCCTTTTTGTTTGAATTATTCGGGTTTAGGTGTCAAAGTTGAGAAGTTTTAAGCTTTGCAGCTGTCAAGTTAATATAATACAACCAAGTGACACATTAGCACCCAAATTCCTCCGCATCTCGCCAAGTTTTTACACTGGCGGTTTGAGTATTCCGTTAAGGCTTTTGAGTAACCTCCATTGAATAATCCAAGTGAGTAAACTTCCCCAGGTTTTTTCCGCAGAAGGGCCGCTGGCAGAGACGATCCCCGGCTACCGCATGCGCACGCAGCAACTGGAAATGGCGCTGGCGATCGAGGACGCCATCAAGCACGGCAAGCAATTGATCGCCGAGGCCGGCACCGGCACCGGCAAGACCTTCGCCTACCTGATCCCGGCACTGCTGTCCGGCGGCAAGGTCATCGTCTCCACCGGCACTAAAAACTTACAAGACCAGCTCTACAACCGCGACCTGCCTGCCGTGCGCGATGCACTCAAGGTGCCGGTCACCGTGTCCATGCTCAAGGGGCGCTCCAATTACGTCTGCCATTTCCACCTGGAGCGTTCCTCCAGCGAAGGCCGCTTTATCTCGCGCGAAGACGCCAAGTACGTGCACATCATCCGTAATTTCGCCGAGAACAGTAGCACCGGCGACAAGAGCGAGCTGGTGGAAGTACCGGAGAACGCTACTATCTGGCCGGCGGTGACTTCCACCCGCGACAACTGCATGGGCCAGGAATGCGCATATTACAAAGACTGTTTTGTGATGGAAGCGCGCAAGCGGGCTTTGGCCGCCGACGTGGTGGTGGTCAACCACCACCTGTTTTTTGCCGACGTCATGCTGCGCGACGAAGGCGTGACCGAGTTGCTGCCCAGCGCCAATACCGTCATCTTCGACGAGGCGCACCAATTGCCCGAGGTGGCCGGGCTGTTCTTCGGCGAGGACGTTTCCACCAGCCAGCTGTTGGAACTGGCACGCGATTCCGAGGCGGAATACCTGACCACGGCACGCGATTGCCCGGCCCTGCAAGAAGCCGCCAATAAGCTGGAAAAAGCGGCGCGCGATTTCCGCCTGGTGTTCGCGTACGAAGGCTCGCGCATGCCGGTGCAGAAGGCGCTGGCACTGAAGAATTTCAGTTCGGCATTCGAAGAGATGCAGGCTAAATTGAAAGAGTTAAGCGCCATCCTGGAAACGCAGGCGTCGCGCGACCCGGCTATCGAAAACTGCTGGCAGCGCTCCACCGCGCTGGAAGTCCAGCTCAAACGTTGGGACAAAGCCGAAAACGAGAATCTGGTGCGCTGGGTAGAAGTATTCACCCAGTCCGTGCAGTTGCATGCCACGCCCTTATCCGTGGCGGAGGGATTCGGCAAGCAACTCAACGCCCAGCCGCGTTCCTGGATATTCACCTCTGCCACGCTGGCGGTAAAAAGCGATTTCAGCCATTACATCGGCCAGATGGGTCTGTCAGCTGCTGCCACCGGCCATTGGGAAAGCCCCTTCGATTACGCGCAGCAGGCATTGTTCTACGTACCGAAGGACATGCCCGAACCGA
>JAZKEL010000312.1:0-3297 GCA_040387075.1 Pseudomonadota bacterium | reverse complement strand
ATGAAACCATTCATCCACCTGGCAGGCCGCATTCTATTAGCACTGATATTCGTACTAGCAGGCATCGGCAAGATTAAAGACCCAGCCGGCACCATCGGCTATATGCAATCTGCAGGTTTACCCGGGATTCTGCTTTGGCCGACGATTGCGCTGGAACTGCTGGGCGGGCTGGCGATTATCGTCGGCTTCCAGACCAAGTTGGTGGCGTATGCACTGGCTATTTTCACTATCGTGGCAGCCGCCCTCTTCCATAGTAACTTCGCCGACCAAATGCAGATGATGATGTTCATGAAGGATATTTCCATCGCCGGAGGGCTGCTGATACTCGCCGTGAGCGGTGCGACTTTCCTGAGCATCGACGGGCGCAAATAGTCCAGCCAGTTAGAAATCGATTAGGAATACTTCAAAACAGGCGCTTCAACAGCGCCTGTTTTTTTGTGCGATGCAGTACGCCTTACAGGCCAGACAGCTTGATCGCGACCAGGGTGATGATCACCACGGCAAGATATTTCAAAATGGTCTTTACCTTATCCGCATCACTGCGTTCTGCGTGGCGACGCTCGGTGACGCGCCGGTTCTTGCCTTCAAACATCGGTCTTTCATTACGTTCGGCCATCTCGGACTCCTCACGACCCCATTTCTTATAATGAATGGGTAATGATTGCCCCTTTAGTGACTACATTTCATCGCTTATGCGTTCAAACAACGCAATCGATTCCACATGCGATGTATGCGGAAACATATTTATGACGCCACTGGCTTTGAGGCGATAGCCCTTGTTCTGGACCAGCAGTGCAGCATCGCGTGCCAGTGTGGCGGGGTTACACGATACATAGACAATGCGTTGCGGATTACGTTTGCTTGGTTCCGTGCCTGCATCGCCCAGCGCCTTGATGAGCGCCACGGCGCCGTCCCTCGGCGGGTCGATTAGCCATTTATCGAAATGGCCGAGCGCGGCCAGGCTGTCTGCCGTCATGTCGAACAGGTCTGCCTCGCTGAACTTGACCTGGCCGTTTAACCCGTTGAGCGAAGCACTGGCCTCAGCCCGCCTGACCAGCGAACCCGAACCTTCCACACCGAACACCGATGCGCCGCTGCGGGCGATTGGCAAGGTGAAGTTGCCGAGACCGCAGAAGAAATCGGCGATGCGTTCATCCGGTTGCGGGTTCAGCAATTGCATGGCGCTGCGGATCATGACGCGGTTGATGTGCGGGTTGACCTGGGTGAACTCGGTGGGGTTGAAGGGATAGGTCAGGCCGAACTCCGGCAGCGTATAGCTCAGTTGCGGCCCATCGGTGGGATAGAACGGCATCACCGTGTCCGGCCCCTTGGTCTGCGTCCATACCTGCACATTATGTTTGTCGGCGAACTCGCGCAGCAGAGGCTTATCTTTCTCGTCCAGCGCTTCCATGATGCGGAACACCAGCACGGTGGCATTCTCCCCTACCGCCAGTTCTATCTGCGGGATGCTGTCGCGCAAGGTGAGTTGGATGATGAGCTCCTGCAAGGGCACGATCAGCGCGGACACATGCGGCGGCAGCACCTGGCAACTCTTGATATCCGTCACGAATCGCGTGGCTTTTTCGTTAAACCCGACCAGCACGCGCCCTTTCGGCGGCACGTATTTCACGCGCAACCTGGCCTTATGGCGGTATCCCCAGGCAGGTCCGTAGATGGGCGGCAACATGGTTTCCGGCTTTACCCGGCCGGTATGCCAGAGATTGGTTTCCAGCAGGCGCTGCTTGGCTGCCACCTGGCCGGAAAACTCCATATGCTGCAATGCACAGCCGCCACACATGCCGAAGTGCGGGCATTTCGGCTGCACCCGTAAATTGGACGGCTTGAGTATGTCGACCGTATCGGCAAATTCATAGCTGGATTTGCTGCGTGTGGATTTATAGGTGACTTTTTCACCGGGAAGCGCGCCCTCGATGAATATGGCTTTGCCTTCGTGGCGTGCGAAGCCGCGACCTTCCTGGTCCAGGGATTCGATGACGGCGATGGGGTTCCTGGCTGTGTTCTGCATATAGACCTGTTCAAAAACGTTGCGTAATTTTACCGCAGCATTCCAGCATGGATACGACACTGCGCAAATAATGTGCAGCGTGGCACCGGCCGCCCGCAATCGGTGCCGGATGATGTAATATCTGGCTGATTTATATGATGAAACGCTATTTTTAACGGCATGTTTATTGCATGTTTTTTTATATATTTTTGCCGGACAAACACCATGCTAAGCCATCAGACTACGGGCGATTTCGAAGAACAGGCCGCCTTGCTACAAGGCTGGAACCAGGAGTATGCACAGGTCTCTTCCGGCATGTTCAAGGGCTCCATCTCCGAAATGGCATTCGACGATACCCACCTCTTTCTCGAGTACAGCAGCCAAAACCTGTTCCAGAGCGGAAGGTTGCCGGACGACAGGATAGCGGTCGGCGTGCCGCTGAAAGCCGGCAGCAATGGCATGTTCTGTGGGATGCCGTGCGACCAGGAATCCATGCATGTATTCTCAGGCAGCAAGGGGTTCGAGTTCTTCTCGCCATCGCAACTCATGATGGGCGGTATTTCCGTGAGGCGTGACAGCCTGTTCGACAATTTTACCGATGAAGAAAAAGACATTGTCGTGCGGCGTTGCGATGAAGCCCAGCTGATCAAGCTGGATGGCAGCAAGATCAGCTCGGTCAGCGGGTTTATGGCCGGGGTATTCGAAATGGTGCAAGGCAACCCTGCCCTGCTGGAGAACACCAGCACGCTGGCATCCCTGAACAAGACAGTGGCATCGCTGCTGACTGAATGCCTGCTGGAAAATAGCGCGGTAAGTGAAAAGCCGATATCGAACGAGAAGTGCTGGAGCATCATCGGGCAGACGCGCGAACTGGTCGCGCAGCAGTCTGAAAGCCCCATCAGTGTGGCCGAACTCTGCCGCCACCTTGGCGTGAGCCGCCGCACGCTGCAATACTGCTTCACCAATATGCTGGGCACCAGCCCGGTCGTCTATTTGCGTACGGAACGCCTGAACAATGTACGGCGCATGCTGAGGACAACCAACTCGGTCACCGAAGCCGCTGCACATTGGGGTTTCTGGCATTTCGGGCATTTTTCACAAGAGTATAAGCGCATGTTCGGCGAACTGCCTTCGATGACATTCAAGCGCGTGCGCAACCTGAATTAAGCATTTGCAATACAGTTGGATAACGTGGCGGTTGATTAAATAAACTGCAAGGCCGTATACGACACGGCTAAATCAGGACTTGCAATTACTCTTTGAGCAATAACTCGTTGCCATGGCTATTTTTC
>JAZKEL010000311.1:0-3102 GCA_040387075.1 Pseudomonadota bacterium | reverse complement strand
TACCTCTACAGCAAAATCGCCATCGCCCAGGGCACGCAGCAACCCGACTACCTGTACATTTTCCTTGGCGTAACCGGCCACCATGCTGTTCACTACCCTGGCAAGCTCGGCATAAGCACCCTTGAACTTGGTTTCATCAAGGACAGCATCAATTTCCCCAGCCTCATGCTCTTTCGATAGATGCTCGATGTCGTTAATCAAGGCGATGACATTACCGCGCAAGCTTTCAACACTATCGCTGACGACTGCATACGTTCCCGGCATCGTTTCAGTAGCCGCACCGAAATTACCGCTGGCGAACTCACCAAGTTTCAATGCGGTTTGGTTCATTACGGCTGCCTGGCCTTTGAGCAGGCTATTTATGCTAACGGCAATATCAAGGTATGCACCCTTGAATTTGGCTACATCGATACTGGTGTCCGCACTGCCGGACGCATGCTCCGTATCTATGCGTGCCACTTCTTTCTGGAGTGCGCTGATGATGGTTGCAGTTTCACTGATAGACCCTAATACCCCGGCTGTAGTATTGGATGCTAGTGTGAACTGCCCGTTTGCCAGCTCTTGCGCGAGGAGCTGTACATCACTCGTTTCGCCGCCGATGGTCGCTTTTATTGCTGTTGCAAGTACACCGAAGCAGATCAGTGTGAGTATGGAAACCAGTACGCCGGAGACCCAGGCGGTGTTGGAGAAGAATTCAATTGCCGAGAATCCCGCAAGCCAGAAAGCCATTAGCAGGAAGACTTGTGTCTTGAGTTTTAACCCGCCTATCGTGAACAACAGGGAGCCCTTATTTATCGACTGATCAGACATTTCTTCTCCAATTCAAAACCTTAAGATTCATTACCATTATTGGTTAATCAGATAGTTTGGATTGATGACTGAACGGCAGAAAAGCAGCGCTTTTCTTGAAATCGAATGCCGATCCAGCCAACCCATCTATCCCGTTCAATCTTTCACTAGCGATTGAGCCGCTTGCACCAGAAATCTGCACAAAGACGGCTTTCACTACTAACTACGGAAGCTGTCGCTGAATCTTTAATTTTTTTGTAAGAAAATGTACAAATATCCCTGCCAGGCGACACTTGTTTAACTCCAGATTTAATTTATCGCCATACTGTCCATCAGTTCCATTTCCTGGCTATTCATCAGGCGCTCGATATCCACAAGTATCAACATGCGCTCATCTATCGATGCAAGCCCAAGAATGTATTGGGTATCGATATTGGAAACCAGGTCGGGCACTTCGCGAATATGGCTTTCGTTGAGGTCCATCACATCGGATACGCCATCCACAACAATGCCGACGACACGACCGCGCAGGTTCAGGATAATCACTACGGTGAATTCGTTGTATTCCACCTTGCCCAGGTTGAACTTGATGCGCAGGTCGACGATAGGCACGATCTTGCCACGCAGGTTGACTACTCCCTTGATGAAACTAGGCGTATTGGCGATCTGGGTGACCGCATCAAAACCGCGGATTTCCTGCACTTTGAGGATTTCCAGCCCGTACTCTTCGCTGCCCAGGACAAACGTTAGGTATTCGCCGGCGAATGAGTTAGCGGACATGGTGTTATTACTGACATTCGATTCAGTATTGGTATTCATTGCAACTCCTTGTTAACTAATGGATTACCCTTATTGGCAAACGTCATGGCGCCCGTCAGGTAGTTATGCGATTGGCCCATCTGTATGATCATGGGCACATCCAGGATCAATGCAACGGATCCATCGCCCATGATGGTGGCTCCGGATACGCCTTGCACTTTCCTGAAATTGGTTTCAAGGCTCTTGATCACCACCTGCTGTTGTCCGACCAACCTGTCCACGAAGAGCGCAGATTTTTTACCGTCGGCTTCCAGGAGCACCAATACGCCTTGCGTAGGGTCGGTGATATCGGTTTCATGGTTGAACAGTTTATGCAGGGCGATAATGGGCAGGTATTCGCCACGCACATGGACCATCCGGCCTTCGCCAGTGACTGTCTTGATGTCTTCCGCACGCGGCTGCAGCGTTTCCACAATCAGGTTGAGCGGGATGACGTACACGCTATTGCCCAGGGACACGGACATACCATCCAGTATCGCCAATGTAAGCGGCAACGAAATAGAGATGGTTGTGCCGTAACCAAGGGCCGAACGGATTTCAACCGCACCGCCCATGGACGTAATGTTACGCTTGACGACATCCATGCCGACGCCGCGCCCCGATACGTCGGTCACCACTTCAGCAGTCGAGAAGCCTGGGGCGAATATAAGCTGGAATACGTCGGTATCCGACATGTTCTCGCTCACCGGCAAGCCGTTTTTGGCAGCCTTCGCCAGTAACTTGTCGCGATTGAGGCCGGCGCCGTCATCGGTCACTTCGATCACGATGCTGCCGCCCTTGTGCGCAGCGGACAATGTCAGGCGGCCCAGCTCAGCCTTGCCGGCAGCCAGGCGATTTTCCGGTGTTTCGATGCCGTGATCCACGCTGTTACGTACCAAATGGGTAAGCGGATCGACAATACGCTCGATCAAGCCTTTGTCCAATTCGGTAGTGGCGCCTTCCGTAATGAATTCCACTTTCTTGTTGAGCTTGGTGGCCAGGTCGCGCACCATGCGCGGAAAGCGGGAAAATACGAAATCCATCGGCATCATGCGGATGGACATCACCGATTCCTGCAGATCCCTGGTATTGCGGGTCAACTGGCTGACGCTATTGATCAGCGGCTCGTTCAGCACCGGATCCAGTGCACTGATGCGTTGTTCTATCATGGCCTGGGTGATCACCAGCTCGCCGACCAGGTTGATCAACTGATCGACTTTTTCAATGCCCACACGTATGGAACTGGTTTCGGCTGCGGCAGGAGCCTTATCCGTTTCACGCCGGCCTGGCGACCGCCTCTCCACCGCTACGGCAGGCATGGTGGCTGATGTGCCTGAAGCCGCTGCAGCCTCAGCGGACACTGGCGTATCATCGCTGATCAGGGTGGTAACAGGAGCGGATGCATTGGGAGTAAACGGGGCAAAAAACCCGTAACCTTCCTCAACCGTGTCTTCACCCGGCATGGCGAACAGGCCCCAGCCGACTTCCTCAGCGATGTCGACACCTGGTTTCCCG
>JAZKEL010000310.1:0-2380 GCA_040387075.1 Pseudomonadota bacterium | reverse complement strand
GATCTTCAACGTAGTAGCGTTTTCCATCAGGCTGGCTCCTGTTTCCTGGTATGCGACTGGTAGGGAATCACGATATGTACTTCATAGGAGCGAGCCGCGCCTTTGCCCGTCACCCTGCTGGTGAGCATGGCTTCCGCGTCGAAATGCAGTGCCAGCCGTTCACGGATATTGGTCAGTGCCATTTTGTTACCGCTGTGATGGCCGCCCTGCGAGGGAAATGGGTTGCTCAGCACGATATGCACCTCGCGGCGGCCGGTGTAGATGTTGACCACGATTTCGCCGCCGTTGGGCATGGGTTCGATGCCGTGGTATACCGCGTTTTCCAGCAACGGTTGCAGTACCAAGGGCGGGATCAAGGCATCCGGCGGCATGTCGTCGATGGCCCAGGTAATGATGAGGCGCTCATCCAGGCGCAGTTTCTCCAGTGCCAGATATTGGCGACTCAGCGCGATCTCGTTGGCCAGCGGCACCAGTTCCCGGTTATCGGCCATCAGCACGCGAAACAGGTCGGCCATGTCTTCCAGCGCGGCCTCCGCACGCTTGGGCTGGCTGCGGATAAGCGACAGCACGGCATTGATGCTGTTGAACAGGAAATGCGGCCGTATGCGGGCCTGCAAGGCCTGCAGCCGTGCCTCGGCAATGGCCGGGCTGAGCGCCCGGTGGCGCAGGTTGAAGTAGTAAAGGATCAATGCACTCAGCATGCTGGTCAGTACCAGTGCGCGCGGTAACGTCGGCATGGTATCCGACCCGAGGAATGCATTGCCGACCGCGATCAGCGCCGTCGCCAGCAGCAACTCCATCAGCAGGATGCAAACGAGGCCCCATGCATAGCGCATCCTGGCCAGCGGCAAGGCGGCGGCGTAGAGCAGGAGCAGGCTCATCAGCAAGGCAGGCTGGGTGTACACCGAAATTTCGGCCAGTTTGGCGATTACTGCAGCGTACCCCTGGGTTTGCAGGATAGCCGCGATCACTGCGACAAGATTGACGATGACGATGATGCGCAGGCACACCCCCAGGTTACGGAAATCCGGCAGGCGGTTATGCGCGCGGAAGCCGATCTGGCGGATAGGCACGGACGACGCGGCCGCATCGGCGGCTGTCATGGAAATGTCGGGGTTTTGCTTTATACTTGCCATATAACCTTATTATTGTTAACGATCACCCGCCATGCAAGAAGAATCCCCTAAAATCAATCCATTGGCTACCAATACTCCAAATTCGCTGGACGCAAAAGACAAGGCCTGGTCCGGCCGTTTCAGCGAGCCGGTGGCCGAACTGGTCAAGCGCTACACCGCGTCGGTGAGTTTCGACCAGCGCCTGGCGGAGTTCGATATCCAGGGTTCGCTGGCGCACTCGCGGATGCTGGGCGCCCAGGGCATCATCAGCCTGGATGACGTCGCCGCCATCCGGCAGGGCCTGGAAGACATACTGCAGGAGATACGCGCTGGCCGGTTCGAATGGCTGCTGGATCTCGAAGACGTTCATCTGAACATCGAGAAGCGCCTCACCGACAAGATAGGCGATGCCGGCAAGCGCCTGCATACCGGCCGTTCGCGCAACGACCAGGTGGCCACCGATGTACGCCTGTGGCTGCGTGCCACGGTGGATGACATGATCGCCGGCATCCGCAGACTGCAGCTTTCCATTGTCGACCTGGCGGACGAACATGCCGATACCGTCATGCCCGGTTTCACCCACCTGCAGGTAGCCCAGCCGGTGACCTTCGGCCACCACCTGATGGCGTATTACGAGATGCTGCAGCGCGACGCCGCCAGGTTCGCCGATGCCCGTAAGCGTATCAACCGCCTACCGTTGGGCGCTGCTGCGCTGGCTGGCACTAGCTACCCGATCGACCGCGAGATGGTCGCCGCCGAACTGGGCTTCGACGGCGTCTGCGAAAACTCGCTGGATGCCGTATCCGACCGCGATTTCGCCATCGAATTTACTGCCGCCGCGGCGTTGGTGATGACGCACCTGTCGCGTTTTTCCGAAGAACTGATCCTGTGGTCTTCACCTCGTTTTGCGTTCATCGACATCGCCGACCGCTTTTGCACGGGTTCGTCCATCATGCCGCAGAAGAAGAATCCGGACGTGCCGGAACTGGTGCGCGGCAAGACCGGGCGCGTGAACGGCCACCTGGTGGCGCTGCTCACGCTGATGAAAGGCCAGCCGCTGGCCTACAACAAGGACAACCAGGAAGACAAGGAACCGCTATTCGACACCGCCGACACGCTGTTGGTGACGCTGGAGATCTACGCCGACATGCTGCGCGGCATCAAGGTAGACAAGGCCAATATGCGCCAGGCTGCATTGGAAGGCTTCGCTACGGCGACCGACCTGGCCGATTACCTGGTCAAAAAAGGCACGCCCTTCCGCGATG
>JAZKEL010000309.1:0-2426 GCA_040387075.1 Pseudomonadota bacterium | reverse complement strand
CTGCGGGCGCTACCTGCGATAGTACGAACGGCTGCATCCATGTCCGATGCCGTCAGGTCAGGCATCTTGGTCTTGGCGATTTCTTCAGCCTGTGCGCGAGTGATCTTGCCTACCTTATTGGTATGCGGGGTCGGTGAACCCTTGTCGATCTTCGCAGCTTTCTTGATCAGGATCGTTGCTGGAGGCGTCTTCATCACGAAGGTGAAGCTCTTATCCGCAAACGCTGTAATGACGACAGGAATCGGCAGGCCTGGCTCTACGTTTTGTGTAGCAGCGTTGAATGCCTTACAGAATTCCATGATGTTCAAACCACGTTGACCCAATGCTGGACCAACTGGAGGACTTGGGTTGGCTTTACCTGCAGGTATCTGCAGCTTGATATAGCCGATGACTTTCTTTGCCATGTTATAACTCCTAATATGGGTGCAAACGCTTCATATCAGCCTTGCGGCGTATCAAGCTCCCCAGTTTGGTAATCACCGGATCCTAGCGGATCCAGCACTTGCGCCATCAGTCCAATCATAGGACTAACAACATTTCTCGAACCAAGGTCATTAAGGCGCAATGAAAGCGCCCTAACCACTAAACTTCTTTTTATACTTCTTTTTCTATCTGGCCGAATTCGAGCTCAACCGGTGTTGCGCGGCCGAAAATCACCACGGACACACGCAGCTTGCTCTTCTCGTAGTTGATGTCTTCCACGTTGCCGGAGAAATCCTTGAACGGACCATCGATAACACGTACAGACTCGCCTTTTTCGAAAGTGAGTTTTTGTGTTGGGTTGCTTTTGCTGTCATCCATGCGCTGCAGGATGATCTCGACTTCCTTGTCCTTGATCGGTGTAGGCTTCAACGCAGTACCGCCGATAAATGCAGTCACGCGCGGCGTACTTTTCACCAGGTGCCAGCTATCGTCCGACATGTCCATCTGCACCAGCACATAACCAGGATAGAGCTTGCGCTCGCTGATGGTTTTCTGGCCGGCCTTCATCTCGATCACTTCTTCGACCGGCACCAGGATGTCGCCGAACTGGTCCTTGAATTCACTGCGGCCAACGCGCTCTTCCAGGCTACGCTGGACTGATTTCTCGAACTGGGAAAACACCTGTACTGCATACCATCGCATACTCATTAAGCGCTCCGCTCCATCAGCATTTTAACCATCCACAAAAAGCCGACATCAATCACCCACAAGAATAACGCCATGACCAGTACCAGCACGAACACGGCAACAGTGGTCTGGATAGTTTCCTTGCGGCTGGGCCAGACGACTTTGCGCGTTTCAACTACCGCATCGCCGGCAAAGGCAAAGAATTGCTTACCCGGCGCGGTCGAATACATCAAGGCAGCAGCAGCGACCAATCCTGCAAGCACCGCTAGAATACGAATGACCATGGCATGGTCTGCCAGCCAGTAATAGCCGCCTACACCCGCCGCTACCAGCAATATGGCAAACACAAGCTTAATTTTATCGATCATATTTTTGCACTTATTTTTGCACTCAATGTTCCGCTTGCCTCTCAATGTTCGCCTGCACATAAGAGATTTCGCAAGAGCGTTTATAGTTATATTTCATTACATCAAATCTGGCAGGCCAGGAGGGTCTCGAACCCCCAACCCTCGGTTTTGGAGACCGATACTCTACCAATTGAGCTACTGGCCTAAAAACGATTCATTAACGCATTTTTTCAACAAACAAGGCCACACCTGAGTGTGGCCTATATGCATCAACTATATTACTTATTCAATAATTTTAGCGACGACACCGGCACCGACGGTACGGCCGCCTTCACGGATGGCGAAACGCAGGCCGTCTTCCATGGCGATCGGTGCAATCAGTGCGACTGTGATGGACACGTTGTCGCCTGGCATCACCATTTCGGTACCCGCTGGCAGTTCAACCGCACCGGTTACATCTGTGGTACGGAAGTAGAACTGTGGACGGTAGCCGTTGAAGAATGGTGTGTGGCGACCACCTTCGTCTTTGCCCAGTACGTAGATCTCGGCAGAGAACTTGGTGTGCGGCTTGATGGAGCCGGACTTGGCCAGCACTTGACCACGTTCGACTTCTTCACGCTTGGTACCGCGAAGCAGTACGCCGACGTTATCGCCTGCTTGACCTTGATCGAGCAGCTTGCGGAACATTTCAACACCGGTGCAGGTGGTCTTGAGGGTTGGCTTGATACCAACGATCTCGATTTCGTCGCCGACTTTAACGATACCGCGTTCGATACGGCCTGTTACGACAGTACCGCGACCGGAGATGGAGAATACGTCTTCCACTGGCATCAGGAAGGTGCCGTCGATGGCACGTTCTGGTGTCGGGATGTAGCTGTCGAGTGCGTCCGCCAGTTTCAGGATGGCAGGTTCGCCGATCTCGGATTGGTCGCCTTCCAGGGCCAGCTTGGCTGAACCGTGGATGATCGG
>JAZKEL010000308.1:0-1644 GCA_040387075.1 Pseudomonadota bacterium | reverse complement strand
GATCTCGACCGTGTCGCCGTTTTGCAGCAGCAACTTCTTGACGGCCTTGCCGTTGACGTAGGTGCCGTTGGTGCTATTGAGGTCTTCAAGGTGGACCTCGTTTCCAGACATTTGCAGAACAGCGTGCTCGCCACTGACCGCGAGGTTATCGATGACGATGTCGTTGTAAGGCCTGCGCCCTACGGAGGTCCGGTCTTTTGTCAACTGGACTTCCTTAATAACAACGCCGTCAATAGAGACGATCATTTTCGGCATGGCCGACTCCTGTCTGTTTTTGATATTTCGATCATCGTCTTATTTTCCCAGCATTCTGGATATAAGCCCCCGCTTGACCGAAGCCTGCCTGGCATGAGCCAGCAATACGGAAATATTATCGCGGCCTCCAGCCGCATTAGCCGCAGCAATCAAACGCTCGGCCTTTTGTTCAAGACTTGCAGTGCTGCGCACGATATCTGCGATTGCGGAATGGCCAACCATATCAGACAGGCCATCAGAGCACATCAGATAAATGTCTCCTTCTTCGGCGTGGTGCTCATTGACGTCCACCATGACGGTATCTTCTACACCCAGGGCGCGCGTAACCAGGTTTTTATTCAATGAAGTCAGTGCTTGCTCAGGCGTGATAAGTCCGGCATCGATTTGCTCCTGGAGCAGCGAATGATCCTTGGTAATTTGCTGGAACTCACTGCCACGCAAGCGATAGCAGCGCGAATCCCCAATATGCCCGAGCATCAGGCGGTCATCCTGGAATACGCCGACCACCAGGGTCGTGCCCATTCCCGTGTATTGCGGGTTGGAGTTGGCTGCATTAAAAATCGAATGATTGGCGTTTTCCACACAAATTTCCATGGCCCGGCGCACTTCCTTGGCATTGGCATGCCTGCCCGCCTGGGAAAGCCAGCGACCCATTTCCGACTTGATGAATGCAACTGCCATGCCACTGGCGATTTCACCAGCGTTGTAACCGCCCATGCCATCGGCAAGGATGCATAGTCGCGTGACGGGATCAAAGGCCACCGCGTCTTCATTGTTGTCCCGCGCCAGCCCGGTGTCTGTTTGGGTGCAGATCTCGTAATTCATTTTTTTCGGCTTATGGCTTGTACTTGCAGCTTGACGCTTAGGGTTTTGTATCGTTATCAGCATTGCCGGGCTGTGCACCGTGGTCAGCTGGATTGGAAACTATCGTTTTTTCGAAAGCAGGAGCTGCTTCCGCGGCAAATGTCTTCTGTGTTGCCTCGAATGTGGCACCGGAAACAGCGGGGTCCGCACCTTGCACCACGGTGGACTCAAACTGCGGCGCGTCCGCCGTATGCCCGCTTGTAAAAGCGACGGTTTTTTCGGCCCCGGATGCCATGTTATTGGCAGGCGCAGAGGCTGTTACGGGAGGCGCGGCCTCGATACCGGAGAGCGCGCTGATGACGCTGCGCAAGTCGGTGGCAAAGTGGTCACCATCCTGGTAACGGGTTTCCGGCTTTTTGCTCAGGGAAAGCTCGACGATATCGGCCAGCTTGTCCGGAATTTCGTTGCGGATGATGCGGATGTCTGGTGCCGGCTCATTGGCGATTTTATACATCAGCTCTGCCATGGACTCGCCGCGGAATGGCAACACACCGGCCAGCATCTGGAACAGCATGACGCCCAGGG
>JAZKEL010000307.1:0-6008 GCA_040387075.1 Pseudomonadota bacterium | reverse complement strand
GCAGCAGCGTTCTTCTGGATATCCGCCATCGCCTGGCTTTTCATTGCCAGGAGCTTCTTCATGTCGTCGACTTGCTTTTCCAGAAGCGCAGTACGTTCATTGGCCTCTTTTATACTTTTTTCGCGTGCAACGGCTTCTTCCTGCAATGCAGAAAGCTTGTCCTGCAAGCCTTTGTTTTCTGCAGCCGGTTTGGACGACGTTGCATCATTCTTGGACAATTTAACAACATCACGCGGACCAGTGACTTCAGGCAAGGACTTGTCCTGGACAGGGGCGGCTATCTTGCCTGCTGAGGATTGCTGGCTGGCTGCGCCTTCGTCGCGCGCAGCAGGCGTCTCAGCTACAGTGCCTGCAAGTTTGCTGCGATAAGCCTGCCAGTCAACGCTATGAACTCGCACTTCTTTTGCAGCTTCTCCTGCACTGATACTTTGCAACTCTTCATTGCCTGGAATACGGATAATCTGCCCGACTTTAAGACGGTTTATATTATTGTCGACAAACGCTGATTTATTGGCGCGGTAAATACCAATCAGCATCTGGTCCAGGT
The DNA here is from genome assembly GCA_040387075.1 of Pseudomonadota bacterium. GTDB lineage: Bacteria > Pseudomonadota > Gammaproteobacteria > Burkholderiales > Methylophilaceae > DATHXC01. Next base: position 5,461 of record JAZKEL010000307.1, on the reverse strand, counting down.
TCACACCTTCGACCTGGTTCTGCCTGGCTATCCTGGCCAACGAATCTCCACGGGCGGTAGTGATATCTGAACTAGCGACAGAGGCAGCATCTGCAGCCGAGGATGGGGGAGGACTTACCATTACAGGCGCAGCAGCAGGCCGCGCCGGGCGTCTTGCGTTATTTCGTGATGGCCTGGCAATGGCGCTACTTGTTGTATCAGGTGATGCAGAAGCCCCATTGGAACTGGGCGCTGTAATTGAAGGTGAAGATTTTAGAGGTGGTGAAGCAGCATTGGTTACCGGACTTGCGATAGAAGGACTTGCGTAATCAGGAGGATCCAGCAGTAAAGTGAATTCACGTACCAGCCTGCCTGTTGGGAAATCCACCTGCACCAGCATATCCAGGAATGGATCGGTAACCGGCTGGTTACTGCTTAATTTAAGGAATGAGCTACCGCCTGGTTTCTTCCTGACTTCAACCTTGATCAGGCTGTGAAAACCTGGGCGGTCAAGGCCTTGCAACGTATAGGCTTCTTCCGGCGCGATGGCAGCGGTCAATCCAGCCAGTTCATCGGGAGTCGCAGAAAGGATTTCAATCTCAGCGCTTAGGGGTTCACCCAAACCTGACATGACATTTAGCTTGCCTAAACCTGCTGCATTAGCAACGAATGGCAAACATGCTAATAACACCCCGAGCGTAATACGCTTTAATTTGGATTGATGCACTATCCCACCCTTATCATACTTTTTAGTAGCTTTATTAAATTAACATCAAATAGTTAGAGTTGCAAGCTAAGACCGCACATTATATTTGCTGCGCAAACTCCAACTATTTTTTGACCAAAAAAACCTCCACCTCAAGCAGTTTCTTCCACCAGTATTTTCAGCATGCGCCTTAATGGTTCGGCCGCACCCCAAAGCAACTGATCGCCTACAGTGAATGCAGATAAGTACTGTGACCCCATATTAAGTTTACGCAACCGACCTACAGGTGTAATCAGTGTTCCAGTCACTTTTGCCGGTGTAAGCTCCTTTACGGTTATGTCACGCTCATTCGGGATCACTTTTGCCCACTGGTTGGCGTTGGCAAGCATGTCATTAATATCCGCTAACGGCACATCCTGCCTAAGCTTGATAGTCAGCGCCTGCGAATGGCAGCGCATGGCACCGATACGCACGCACAAACCGTCGATAGGGATAGGGCTGGACTCACGCCCCAGTATCTTGTTGGTTTCGGCATGCCCCTTCCATTCTTCCTTGCTCTGCCCGTTTCCCAAATCTTTATCGATCCAGGGAATCAGGCTGCCAGCCAGCGGGACACCGAAATGCGCAGTAGGGAAACGTTCATCGCGCAATATTCCCGCTACTTCACGGTCTATGTCGAGTATGGCGGATGCAGGGTCGGACAATAGGCTATGCGCCACACGGTGCGCCTCACCCATCTGCTTGAGTAGTTCCCTCATGTTCTGGGCGCCTGCCCCGGAAGCGGCCTGGTAAGTCATGGAAGTCGCCCACTCGATCAAGTCTGCGCGGAACAAGCCATCCAGCGCCATGAGCATAAGGGAAACGGTACAGTTTCCGCCTATCCAGTTCTTGCCGCCCTTAGCCAATGCATCCTTGATGACATGCATATTGACCGGGTCCAGGATAATGGTAGCGTCAGTTTCCATGCGCAACTTGTTAGCGGCGTCTATCCAGTGGCCCTGCCATCCTTCCGCACGCAATTGCGGAAACACGGCCTCGGTGTAATCACTGCCCTGGCAGGAAATAATAACGTCCATCGCCTTTAATGCGGCGATGTCTTTGGCATCCTTGAGCGCAGGAATGTCCTTGCCGATATCCGGGCCTTTGCCACCCGCTTGCGAAGTGGTAAAAAACACTGGTTCGATCTGTGCAAAGTCCTGCTCTTCGCGCATGCGCTGAAGCAGCACGGAGCCCACCATCCCACGCCATCCTATGAATCCAACTTGTAACATAATCTACCTATTCCTGGCGCCATCCTGGCGCATCTTTTTACTGTGGCTAGAAATACTGTAGCTAGAAAAACTACCTGAAGCTTATTTAGAGCGCGGCAAGCACCGCATCCCCCATCGCATTGCAGCCAATCTTATTGGTACCGTCCGTGTAAATGTCGGCGGTACGGTAACCCTGGGCCAGCGCTTTTTTCACAGCCTCTTCAATACGGACAGCGTTCGCTTCGTCATTGAAGGTGTAACGCAGCATCATCGCTGCAGAAAGAACAGTCGCCAAGGGGTTAGCAATATCCTTGCCAGCGATATCGGGTGCGGAGCCATGGCTAGGCTCGTACATGCCTTTGTTGTTGGCATCCAGCGATGCAGAGGGCAGCATGCCGATAGAACCGGTCAGCATGGACGCTTCGTCGGAGAGGATGTCACCGAAAATATTACCGGTCACCATCACGTCGAACTGCTTGGGCGCCCGAATCAGTTGCATGGCTGCATTATCCACGTACATGTGGCTCAGCTCGACTTCCGGGTACTCCTTCGCCAGCTCTATCATGACTTGGCGCCATAACTCAGTCGTTTCCAGCACATTGGCCTTGTCCACCGAGCAGACTTTTTTATTGCGCTTCATGGCGATGCTGAATGCGACATGGCCGATACGGCGGATTTCCGATTCGGAATAGCGCATGGTGTTAATGCCTTCACGCTCGCCGTTAGGCAAGGTACTGATACCGCGCGGCTGGCCGAAATAAATATCGCCGGTGAGTTCACGCACGATCATGATATCCAGCCCGGCCACCACTTCCGGCTTCAACGTAGACGCTGAAGCGAGTTCCGGGTATAGCAGTGCCGGACGCAGGTTGGCGAACAAATTTAGCTCTTTACGGATACGCAACAGGCCGCGTTCAGGACGCTGGTCGCGGGGTAAGGTGTCGTATTTCCAGTCGCCTACCGCACCCAGCAATACAGCATCCGACTCCTTGGCAAGCTTCAGCGTATCAGCAGGCAACGGATCGCCTGCAGCTTCATAGCCGGCACCGCCGATAGGCGCTTCCTGCATCTGCAGGCCGATATCCAGTGCATTCAATACTTTTACGGCCTGCGCCACGATTTCCGGGCCTATGCCGTCACCCGGCAATACTGCGATTTTCATTTGCTTCTATTCCTGAGTTGAGTGGATACGGGTAAAACTACTTGAATAGCCAACTAGTTGAATAGCCAGGGCTGTGCCGCTTTATGCTTCACTTCAAACGCCTTGATCTTGTCCTGCTGCAGCATGGTCAGGCCGATATCATCCAGGCCGTTCAGCAGGTTATGCTTGCGCGACATATCGACATCGAATGCATATAAAGCGCCGCTTGGTGTTGCGACAGTCTGCGCAGCAAGATCGACAGTAAGCTGGTAGCCGGGGTTAGCCTCCACCTCTGCAAACAGGCCATCCACAGTCTCGGCAGGCAACACGATAGGCAACATGCCGTTCTTGAAGCAGTTGTTGTAAAAGATGTCGGCGTAGCTAGGTGCAATGATGGAGCGGAAACCGTAATCCTCCAGCGCCCAGGGCGCATGCTCACGGCTGGAGCCGCAGCCGAAGTTCTCACGCGCGAGCAGTATCGAACCGCCCTGGTAGCGCGGCTGGTTGAGCACGAAATCCGGGTTCAGTTTGCGCTTGCTGTTGTCCATACCCGGCTCGCCATGGTCGAGATAGCGCCATTCATCGAATGCATTGGGGCCAAACCCTGAACGCTTGATGGATTTCAGGAATTGCTTGGGGATGATGGCGTCGGTATCCACGTTGGCACGATCCAGCGGAACCACTAACCCATTAAGTTTGGTAAATGGCTTCATCAGTTATTCGGCGACTTCTGGATTTTCTCGCCGACTTTTTCCACGTCCTTGCCCAGCCCATGCCATGTATTACAGCCCGCCAGCGATACTGCAAAAACCAATACCATCAATACCAATACCTTGTTCATTTCTGCTCCGTTGATTACTTAACTAGATTAATGAGTTAATTCAAATGCGCCTGGCGCACATCCACAAAATGCCCGGCCACTGCTGCTGCTGCGGCCATTTCAGGGCTGACCAGGTGGGTGCGGCCACCCTGTCCCTGGCGCCCTTCAAAATTACGGTTCGAGGTGGAAGCGCAACGTTCGCCAGGCTCAAGCCGATCAGCATTCATTGCCAGGCACATGGAACAGCCTGGTTCACGCCACTCGAATCCGGCCTCGATGAATATCTTGTCCAGGCCTTCCGCTTCCGCCTGCGATTTAACCAGGCCGGAGCCCGGCACCACCATGGCCAGCATCACATTACTGGCGACCTTGTTGCCTTTGGCAACGGTGGCTGCTGCACGCAGGTCCTCGATACGGGAATTAGTGCAGGAGCCGATAAATACCTTGTCGATCTTGATCTGGTTGATCGGCGTATTGGCCTCCAGCCCCATGTAGTGCAAGGCACGTTCCCAGTCGTGACGCTTCACTTCATTCGGCGCATTCTTGGGATCCGGCACTGTGCCGTTGATATCGATCACCATCTCCGGCGAGGTGCCCCAGGTCACTTGCGGCAATATCTCGCCCGCGTCCAATTTCACGACGGTATCGAATCGTGCACCTTCATCGCTCGTCAACGTACGCCAGTAACTCATGGCGGCGTCCCACTGGTCAGCGGTCGGCGCAAACGGACGTCCCTTGATGTAATCGATGGTAGTGTCGTCAACTGCCACCATGCCGGCACGTGCGCCCGCTTCGATGGCCATATTGCACAAGGTCATGCGGCCTTCCATGCTTAAGGCGCGGATGGCCGAACCGGCGAACTCGATAGCATAGCCGTTACCGCCTGCCGTGCCGATCTTGCCGATGACAGCCAGTGCAATGTCCTTGGCTGTGACGCCGAACTGCAGGTCGCCTTCCACCAGCACCTGCATGGATTTAGACCGTTTCTGTACCAGGCATTGCGTGGCCATCACATGCTCCACTTCCGAGGTACCGATGCCGTGCGCCAATGCGGCAAAGGCACCGTGCGTGCTGGTGTGCGAATCGCCGCACACCACGGTCATGCCGGGCAGGGTCGCGCCCTGCTCAGGGCCGATCACATGCACGATGCCCTGGCGGTGGTCGTTCATCTTGAATTCGGTGACGCCGAAATCAACGCAGTTTTCGTCCAGCGTCTGCACCTGCAGGCGCGAGATCGGGTCTGCGATGCCGGCAACGCCGCTGCTGCGGTCTGTGGTCGGCACGTTATGATCGGGCACGGCGAGGATGGAATTGACTCGCCACACCTTGCGTCCTGCCAGCTTGAGGCCTTCAAACGCCTGCGGGCTGGTCACTTCGTGCACCAGGTGGCGGTCGATATAGATCAGCGCAGTCCCGTTTTACTCGGTGACCACATGCGAATCGAATAACTTGTCGTATAACGTTTTTGCGTTCATGGCTGCTTCAATTAATAGCTAACAATTAGTCCCTGAAATTACCGAACTGCAAGGGGAAATCCGTAATAGATTTCTTTGTAAAGGCAATGG
>JAZKEL010000306.1:0-9724 GCA_040387075.1 Pseudomonadota bacterium | reverse complement strand
CTTGCTCGAATGCGTGCAGTACATCCAGTCGCGCGCCAATGCGGTTCAGGCGATAATCCAGGCCGGCACCCAGCTTGAGCGGCGATATCCTTGGCAACGGGTCGCCGGTATCGCGGTTGGTGGCGCGTACATAATCACCGCGCAGTTTCAGGTCGAGGATGCCCAAGCCTTCGTACACCCGGAACTTGCCTTCGGTTTCAACGCCTTTGAAGATGGCTCTTACCCCGGTGACGGAAGCCTCGGGTACGATTTCTTCGCCGGCGAGCGTCAGGCCAGGGTTGAGCGGGTCCTCCGCAGGATTGATTTCGCCGTCCGCGCCACGCGAGTTGCCGGTATTCGCCAAACTCAAAAAGTTATTGAAGCGCGTATAGAACGTGCCCACGCTGAATGAGTTTTTGTTCGAGGTCCAGCGTATTTTCGCATCGACGCCGTTCGAATTTTCCTGGTCGAGGTCCGGGTTGCCCACTTCGTATTGCCCGGTGGCGAAATGCGGCCCGTTGGCATACAGCTCATTGTAGGTCGGTGCCCGCTCGGTATGCGCAAGGTTGCCCAGCAATGACCATTGCGAATCAAGTGCATAGATCGCACCGAACGCCGCACTGAACGGGTTGAAGGTTTTGCTCTGTGCCGGCCCGAAACGCGGGTTGCCGGGATTGTTAGGGTCGTCCGGGCCGCCACCTGATGAACTGATCTTATCGTGTTCGACACGTCCGCCGAAGCTAAGCTTCAGGGCATCCTGGCGAAATAAATCGAGCGGCAGCTCTTCGTAGATGTACACCGCCTTGTTGTCGGTGTTGGTCTTGGGGATGAATGCTTCGGCTCCCAGTGCTGCAAAATCCGTATTTTGCACCTGCACCCCCACTACGCCGGTTAACTTGCCGATGTTGCCATGTTTCGCCTCAAACGTGCCGTCTATACCGCTGTTCTTGAACGTAGTGCCGACTTCTCCGCCCTCAATCTCGCGGTGCTGGTAATCGGTATGCGCCATGCGGAATTTCACGCCGCTGATGACTGGCCCTAGGTCATGGAATTCAGATTGAATATCCCAGCGCTGGCTCTCCATGTCGATGCGCACACCGGGTTCGGCGACCGAGCCGTAATTGCTGTTGAAGGTCGAATAGGAAAGGCCGGCATAGCCTTTGTCAAAAGTGAGCGATGCGCCCAGTGCGCCGCCATCGCTGCGTGCTGAACTATTTTGTAACTTGTCCTTGCGCAGGTCTACCGGGTCGCCATTGGCAGCCTGTTGATCGCGTAACCGCCTGGAAGCCTGGTAGCCAGGAATGTCGAGGTTATTACTGTCGCGCTGGTAGGCATCGCCATGGATGGCGAATACGCCATTGCCTACATCCACGACAGCAGCGCCGCTTTTCTGGTCATCTGCACCGCCGAAGCGGGCTTCACCACGCCCGGTAATGCCTTCCAGTTTTTCCTTGGGGATCCGGTGATCGATGGCATTGACCACGCCGCCCACGGCACTCCCGCCATACAACAGCGCGGCCGGACCGCGCACTACTTCCACCTGCTCGACCACCAATGGGTCCAGTGCTACAGCGTGGTCGAAACTCAGGCTGGAGGCATCGAGGATGCCGATGCCGTTCTGCATGATCTTCACCCGGTCGCCGTCCAGCCCGCGGATGATGGGACGTGAAGCCCCTGGGCCGTAATAGGTGGAACTGACGCCAGGGATTGATTTTAGTGTTTCGCCCAGCGTGGATTCGCGCTGTAAGGATAATTCGCGGCCATTGAGGACCGCGACAGGCGTGACCAGTTCATCGGAAGCAACGCCCAGTGGATTACCGGTAACGGGGATCGCCGGCACCTCTATGTTGATGTCCTGCTTTTTACTGGAATCGCTGCCTGCAACGCTATCGGCGGCATGGGCTGCATGGATGAAAAATGGGCTGCTGAGGGCAAACGTAACAGCCAGGAAGATTCGTTTGGGTACGGCGTGTTTGGCGGCTATGCGTGGTGCGACAGCATCCGCTGGCCAGGGGGTATAGATCATGGTAGTACCTCATATCGTGCAATCTTGAATCAGGCATGCGCGGCAGCTCCGGCTTGCCACGTGTCCGTGACTGGCCGCTGCCATGCATATTTAGGTATCGGGATTACGCGTTTAGAGGCGGGGCGCGGGCGGAATAAGAGGTGAGGGTGAGACTAGGGTGACTGGTGCTGTCGTGGGTGAAGTGCAGGAAACCGGTCGGCGACACCGGCAATACAAGCGGGCTGCTTGCCAGGGGGCCGGCCAATTGTGCGTAACCGAGGCATTTATCGCAGACCGGGGAGTGCGGTGCTTTGTCTTGCTGGTTGGATTTGGTATCTAAGTCGGCCGATAAGCCGGCAGGTGAGTAATCGGCAACGTGCGAAATTTCGTGTAGCAGCGCACCCTGTTGACCAAGGGCAAACAGAAAAGCGAGAGCGAACGAGAAGAAATATTTACGCAACATTGTTGCAATTGTAGCAGGGAATTATTTCAATTCAGCGAAAAAATTTAAACCGTGGCTGTTTATTCGTTGCTGAGGATTTAGTTCTGATGGCTTCAATTATCTGTGTGTTGAATGGCTTGCGATTGCAAAGTTGGCTCACCGAATCATAAAAAAAGCCTGTCGCGGATGCGCCAGGCTTTTTTAACAGCTGACTTACCTGGTTAAGTCGGTTATGCGAAATTCGCTTCTGCGAATTCCCAGTTCACCAGGGATGCCAGAAATGTCTCTACGAATTTAGGGCGGGCATTACGGTAATCGATGTAATACGCATGTTCCCATACGTCGATGGTCAGCAAAGGCGTATCGCCAGTTGTCAGCGGCGTGCCGGCTGCGCCCATGTTGACGATATCCACGGAACCGTCGGCTTTTTTCACCAGCCATGTCCAGCCGGAACCGAAGTTGCCGACGGCGGAGGTCTGGAAAGCTTTCTTGAACTCATCGAACGAACCCCACTTCGCATTGATTGCGTCTGCCAGGGCGCCTTTAGGTTCGCCGCCGCCGCTAGGCTTCAGGCAACTCCAGAAAAAAGTGTGGTTGGAAACCTGGGCGGAGTTGTTGTAGATGCCGCCGGAAGAGGTCTTGATGATCTCTTCTAATGTCTTGTTCTCGAACTCGGTACCCTTGATCAGGTTATTCAGGTTAGTGACATACGCCTGGTGGTGCTTGCTATAGTGGTAATCGAAGGTCTCTTCGGAAATGAAAGGCGCCAGCGCGGTTTTTGCATAGGGAAGTGGGGGTAGTTGATGTTCCATGAGATTTCCTTTTGGAGAGTGCTATAGAAAATTGAAGGGATAAAATGAAGAAAGGATTCCACATTTGAAGTTTAATTCTGCCACAAGATGCCAACGATAAACACATACAAACAGTAAGGGCATCGCCCTGCAGCGATTATCTCGCCACTATATTACGATATAAAGCGGGCGAATTTGTTCATATTGCTTTTTGCCTCAGTCAGGCGATATTCGGTACTTCGCGAGCCGTCACCGAATCCAGGCCGTTATTTCTCGCGAGCTCTATTTTTCTAGAGCTCTATTTTTTCCGTGCCCTTGGATGGGCCGCATCGTAGACTTTGGCCAGGTGCTGGAAATCCAGGTGGGTATACACCTGGGTAGTGCTGATGTTGGCGTGGCCTAGCATCTCCTGCACGGCACGCAGGTCACCGCTGGATTGCAGCACATGGCTGGCGAAACTGTGGCGTAGCATATGCGGGTGCACGTCGCTATTGATGCCCTGCTTGACCGCCCATTCCTTGAGGCGGTACTGGATGGCGCGACCGCTGATGCGGCGTCCCTTGCCGGTGATGAACACCGCGTTTTCATCCGCCTTGGCGGCATCCGTCCTGGGGATGGCTGCACGTGCCTGCAACCACCTCTGCATGGCGGTGATGGCGTGGCTGCCCATGGGTACGATGCGTGTTTTATTGCCCTTGCCGGTAACGATGACGGTTTCCTCAGCCAGGTTCAAGTCGCCGATATCCAGCCCGGTCAGTTCCGCCAGGCGCAGGCCGGAAGAATAAAACAATTCCAGGATAGCGCGATCGCGCACTGTCAGCAGCTCATCGCCTTCTATGCTGACCAGTTTTACCGTCTGGTCGGCAGACAATGCCTGCGGCAACGTTTTGGCGGATTTCGGCGCTTTCATGCCGATGCAGGGATTGTTGACAAAGCCGTGCCTGAGGCCCAGGAATGCAAAAAAGCCGCGCCAGGAAGACAGCATGCGTGCGATGCTTTTACCGCCCAGGTTGCGGCTATGCAGGGTACCGATGAAACGGCGGATATGCGCGGATTGCAAATCCTGCAGGGGCTGCTGGTCGGCCAGCGACAACAGCAGGCGGATATCGCGAGCGTAATTTTCCCGGGTGAGCGGGCTCAAGCCGCGCTCGAATGCCAGGTGGTCAAGGTAGCCGGAAAGGTAATCCAATTTATTTGAGCCAGGCTGCTTGAGTTGTTCGCGGTTCAGCAGGCGAGTTTGCTCAGTCTATATAGCGTAACAGCGAGGCGCTCACCAGCTCGCCTATGCGTTTGAGGTAGACCGTGCCCATCTCCGGATAGAAACGGCGCTCATCGTCCGAAGCGATAGCCAGCAGGCCGAATACCTTGTCGCTGCGTAATGCGATCAGCGCGAACGATTTGGGGGCTGCGGCTTCACCGAACCAGCTATTGACGTCGAGGCCGGGCCGGGTGCCGCAATAGGGTGCGATCAGGCCTTCTGCCCAGGCCTTCAGGTCTGAGTCCACGTCATGGAAAACGCCTTCGCTGCTATTTTTTACGTTTGCGTTCTTGGGAGTGGCCCATACACGCAAGGCGACATACGGCACGGCGAAATCTTCGCGCAGTGTTTCGGTCAGGATGGGCAGTAATATCTCCAGTTGCTGGGCAGCCAGCAAACCCAGGCTGAGGCGGTGCACCTTGTCGCTGATGGTGTCGTTTTCCTGCCCGTATTGCAGGAACTCGGAAAGCTTGGTTTCCAGCACACGTATCTTGTCGCGCTGTGCACCTTGCTGGCGTTCTGCCAATGATACGGTGCCGCTACCATGCAGGCTGGGCAGGTGCATCATGGCCAGCAAGTCTGGCCTCTGTTCAAAAAATTGCGGGTTATCGCGCAGGTAGGCGGTGACCTGTTCTTCCGATGGCTGGGCGGTTGTTTCCATGGTGTTTCCTTTAATCCTGAGTGTTGCTGGTAGTGGTCGTGTTGCCGGTGTTCGAATTGCTTGTGCCCGCAGATATTCCAGTGTCTTATTCCTGGCGTTTATTCTATCGTTATTTCACCTTCAAATACGGTTTCCGCCGGTCCGGTCATCCATACCGGCGTGCTTGCACCTTCCCAGCGTATAGACAGTTTGCCGCCATGCATGGTGACATTCACCGGCGATTGCAGATGCCCCAGGCGTATGCCCGCTACAGCTGCCGCGCAGGCGCCGGTGCCGCATGCCAGGGTCTCGCCGCTGCCGCGCTCGTATACACGCAGGCGGATGTTTTGGGAATCCACTATCTGCATGAATCCTGCATTGACGCGTTGAGGGAAGCGCGGGTGCGACTCTATGACCGGGCCCTGCGCTGAAACCGGCGCCGAATCGACATCGGCGACTATCTGCACGGCATGCGGATTGCCCATGGAGATCGCGGAAATGGTGACTGGCTCACCTGCCACATCCAGCGGGTAGGTCAGGGCTTCGGCATCTGCAAGGAAGGGGATATGCTGCGGGGAAAAATGCGGAGCGCCCATATTGACGGTGACCTGGCCATCGTCCTCGAGCTTGAGCGAAATGATCTCGTTGGCGGTTTCCACGCGTATTTCGCGTTTTTGCGTCAGTGCCTTGTCATGCACATAGCGCACAAAACAGCGCGCGCCGTTGCCGCATTGTTCCACTTCGCCGCCGTCGGCATTGAATATGCGGTAACGGAAATCCACGTCCGCCAGGCTGGATTTCTCGACCAGCAATAACTGGTCGAAGCCGACACCGAAATGCCGATCTGCCAACTGGCGAATTTGCTTTTCATTAAGCTGGATATCGCGGCTATAGCCGTCGATGACGATGAAGTCATTGCCGATGCCCTGCATTTTGGTGAATTTAATGTTCATTATTTCGCTTGATGATCCAATATGGCTTGATGCTTGAGATATAGGGTTTGCTACGGTTGTTTAAAGCGGCGATAGCTCCATAAATACTGCTCAGGCCGCCTGCGAACCAAGGCTTGTATACCATCGTTGATATTCTGCGGCGTGGCTTCCTTATCCAGCGGCTCAATATGGATTATAAAGCCTCTCCCCCACGCCAACCTTTCGCCGAATGCCAGTAGTACCCTGGCTTGCGTGGTTTCTGCCAGTTTACTCACCAGCGTCATGGTATAGGCCGGATTAGCGAAAAATTCCGCCCATACGCCGTCGCCCAGCTCCGGTACCTGGTCCGGCAGGATGCCCACCGCTTCGCCATTGCGCAGGGATTTCAGCAGTGTCCGGATACCGCGCATATTGGTAGGCGCGAGCTTAACGTTGTTTTTACCCATGTCTTCACCGATGCTCTCGCCAGTGCTGCGGCTACGGCCCTCAGCAATCAGGGTTTCGAGCCAGCCTTGCTCTGTCGGCTTGAACAGCACGCTCATGGGATAATGCTGTGCATAATATTGCGCGGTGATCTCAAAACAGCCCAGGTGCGGCGTCAGGAAGATGATGCCATGCTTCTGGGCCAGTGCTGCTTCTACGTGCTGCCATCCGTTACACTGTTGAACCAGCTTGGTTACGGCTTGGGGCTTGCGGAACCAGATGACGAAACTTTCGGCGATGCCTTTGCCGGTTTCCCGTACCGATTTGCGTACCAGCCGTTCCAGCGCGGGCCCGCTCACCAATTGCGTGCGTTCGAGGTTACTCCGTACACGCTTGGCAAACTTCCTGTCGAACGCATACATGGTCCAGCCGATGAAAACGCCGATGCCATGGACGACTGGCAATGGCAGGCTGGCAAATAAACGCAGAAATGCTTTCAGCATGAAGTTAGTCAAGAATTTGGTTGAATTTTTGGTTTAATAAAGAGTAATTTGTTATGCTGTCAAACCTTTGGCAATGCCCAGCAATCATCTATTTTAACAACCTTTCATTTATAACCTACAGACTAATCTCATGAGCGAATATCTATTTACCTCCGAATCCGTATCCGAAGGCCATCCCGACAAAGTCGCCGACCAGATCTCCGATGCGATCCTGGATGCGATCCTGGAGCAGGACCCGACGGCACGCGTTGCGGCTGAAACATTGACCAATACCGGTCTTGTCGTCCTGGCCGGTGAAATCACTACCACCGCCAATGTCGATTACATCAAGGTCGCGCGCGAAACCATCAAGCGCATCGGCTACGACAACACCGATTACGGTATCGACTACAAAGGCTGCGCAGTGCTGGTGGCTTACGACAAGCAATCGCCGGATATCGCCCAGGGCGTGGACGGTGCGCACGACGACCCGCTGGACCAGGGCGCTGGCGACCAGGGCCTGATGTTCGGTTATGCCTGCGACGAAACGCCGCAACTGATGCCATTGCCTATCTGGCTGTCGCACCGCCTGATGGAGCGCCAGTCCCAATTGCGCAAGGATGGCCGCCTGCCATGGCTGCGTCCCGATGCGAAATCGCAGGTGACGATTAAATACGTCGACGGCAAGCCGGATTCCATCGATACCGTTGTCGTCTCCACACAGCATGCCCCGGAAATGACGCTGGAAGCGATACGCGAAGCGGTCATCGAGGAGATCATCAAGCCTGTCCTGCCGAAAGAGCTGGTCAAGGGTAACGTGAACTACCTGGTCAATCCGACCGGGCGTTTCGTGATCGGCGGTCCGCAAGGCGATTGCGGCCTGACCGGCCGCAAGATCATCGTAGATACCTACGGCGGTGCAGCCCCGCATGGCGGCGGTGCCTTCTCGGGCAAGGACCCTTCAAAAGTCGACCGCTCGGCAGCGTATGCAGGCCGTTACGTCGCCAAGAACATCGTAGCGGCCGGCCTGGCATCGCGTTGCCTGGTGCAGGTGTCCTATGCCATCGGCGTGGCACGCCCGACCAGCGTAATGGTGGAAACCTACGGTACCGGCAAAGTGCCGAATGAGGTACTCACCCAGTTGGTGCTCGACCATTTCGACCTGCGCCCCAAGGGCATCGTAAAAATGCTCGACCTGCTGCGTCCTATCTACGCTAAAACTGCCGCATATGGTCACTTTGGCCGCGATGAACCGGAATTTACCTGGGAAGCCCTGGATAAGGTTGCCATTCTTAAATCTGCGGTGTAAATTTGACGTAACAAGGTTAGTTTAAATAACCGATTCTGTTGGTCAATTTCGCGGTCGGTTACTATGTTGAAACGTATTCCAGTGACTCATGTCAGGCTGGGCATGTATCTCCAGGAGCTTTGCGGCTCCTGGATAGACCATCCGTTCTGGCGAAAATCATTCATGCTGGAAGACCCGGCCATGTTAAAGAAGCTGGCTGCCAGCGCGATCAGGGAAGTCATCATCGACATCAGCAAGGGTCTTGATGTAGCTGTCGCTGAGACACCGCAAAAAGCACCGGCACCCTCCGCTACCGCACCTGCAATCACCACTCCTGCCCCACCCGTCAGCAAACCCAAGCTTGATACCCAGCCCGTCAGTGCCGACAAGGAACGCGAACGCGCCAGGAAAATAATTAAAGATTCCAAGCTGGCTGTCACCACCATGTTCAATGAGGTGCGTATGGGCAATGCACTGAGTGCGGAAAATGCCATGCCGCTAGTGGAGGAGATAACCGCTTCCATTGCCCGCAATGGCGGAGCGCTCATCAGCCTGGCGAGGCTAAAGAACAAGGACGATTACAGCTATATGCATTCGGTGGCCGTCTGTGCACTGATGGTGGCGCTGGCGCAGGAGTTGAAACTCTCGGAGGACGACGTGCGTCATGCCGGCTTGGCTGGCTTGCTCCACGATATCGGCAAGACAGCTATTTCGCTGGAGGTATTGAATAAGCCGGGGAAATTGACCGATGAGGAGTTTGCCCATGTCAAGGAGCATCCCGCAGCAGGACATGCCATCCTGCTGCAAGCAGAGGGTATCCAAAAAGTAGCGCTGGATGTATGCCTGCACCATCACGAAAAAATAGACGGCAGCGGTTATCCCAAAGGCCTGAAAAATGACGAGATCAGCCTGTTTGCAAAAATGGGTGCGGTCTGTGATGTGTACGATGCCGTGACGTCGAACCGGCCTTACAAAAGTGGCTGGGAGCCTGGCGTATCCTTGCAGCGCATGGCGCAATGGACGACGCATTTTGACAGCCTGGTGTTCAAGGCCTTTGTTAAAAGCGTCGGTATTTACCCAGTGGGCTCCATGGTGATGCTAAAGTCCGGTCGCCTCGGGGTAGTGATCGACCAGAGCGCCAAGTCATTGCTCACGCCCGTGGTCAAGGTATTCTTTTCAACGCAATCCAAAATGCGCATTCCCATCCAGATGATCGATCTCTCCAGCCCGGCCTGCCAGGATAAAATTACCGGGCACGAGGATCCTGTCATGTGGGGTATTCACGACATCAATGAGCTCTGGAGCCAGTAGGCACGCGCTGTTTGTGCTTGGCTAAATAGCCACGTATAATCCGTTCATTCCGAGGAGCGCTGCAAGAGGCCGCTTTCACACGCTGTAACATAAGTGGAACACTCCCAGGCTCGGAACGTACCAACCGCGTTCACCTTACCAAACCGTGCCGGACACGGATTAAGGTGGAGCGT
>JAZKEL010000305.1:5362-8576 GCA_040387075.1 Pseudomonadota bacterium | reverse complement strand
ATGATGTCCATGGACGCTTCCGGGTTGATGGCAGCCAGCATGGAGTTGATCTTCTGTGCGTTGTCCTCGTGCATCACCATGGCGACGCGCAGGCCGGGCAACTGGCGACCGATGGCCCGGATCACCTCGAAGCTGCCGAGGTGCGCACCCATGAGGAAAATACCTTTGCCGGCGTCGATCAGCGGATGGATGTTCTCCTTGCCCTGGATGTCGATGTCGAACAGATCGTATTGGCGGTTGATGAGGTAAATGCGGTCGTGCACGGTGGCGGCGAACGTGAAGAAATGGCAGTACATATCACGCCAGGTCGGTTTACGGCCAAGCGCACGGCGCAGGTAATCCCTGGAGGCGCGGCGCCCTCCCGGCGAAAACAGCACGAAATAGGCGGCGACCAGGTGCAGCACGGAGCGCGCAGCCGTGCGGCCGAGATGGATGGATATCCAGCTCATGACGCGCAACATGGGCATGTTGCTGCGTTCCTGGGTTTGCAGCCACGCGGCCGATTTGGTGTACTTGCTTTGCTGGTCGCTCATTGCTGGTTGCTCATAGTGCGGCGGTTTCCGTAGAGGCGGCCAGGCTGCCCGTGACGATATGGCGTTCGCCGGACATGACGTCGAAGCGGATACTGCCGTTGCCCTGCAGTTCGTATTGCAGCAGCGCCGGTTCGCCCGGCAGCAACGGGCTGAGGAACTTCACCGAGCTGATTTGATATGCATCGACCTGGCATGCGTCGCCTGCATGCGAAGTGCTGGTGGAGATGGCATGCAGCGCCTCATCCAGCAGTACCACGCCGGGGACGATAGGCGAGCCGGGAAAATGCCCGGCAAAGGCAGGATGGTCGATGGCGATATTCAACAGGGTCTGGGTTTTCATGCAGTGCTTTTGCTTTCGGTAGCGTTCTTTGGGTGCAGGGAGGGCGGTGTGGTTTCTTCTATCAAGCCTGATTTTAAGTCTACGTCCAGGTTGCCATGCACGCCTTCAGCAGCCTTCTTCCCTGCCGCTGCGATGTGCATGGCGATGAACTGGCGCAGGATATCGCGCGGCAGCTTGCCGGTACTGTTGCGCGGCAGCGAGGCGACCAGCAGCAGCGGTCGCGGCAGGAACACCGCATCGATACGGGTTCGCAATTCGGCCAACAGGCGCGAGGCTGTCAGGCCGGGCGCCGCCACGCAGGCAACCAGGCGGGTGACATGGTCGTGCGGGTCTTCGTCGGGCATGTAGAAGGCACCATCGGTGACGCCGGGAATCGAATTCAGGTGGTAATCCAGGTTGGCCAGCGACGTGCGCTTGCCGGCGATATTGATCAGGTCCTGCATGCGGCCATGCAATAGGAAACGCTGGCCTTCCGACAACGGCTCAGGGATCAGCTCGACAATGTCATTCAGCGCTACCGGGATCTCTATATGGCCGTGGCTTGCCCATACCCGTTCGCTGCGTTCTTCCAGCCGGATCTCGGGCAACAGTTGCCACTCTGCAGTCTGCGTGGTGCGACGGGTGGCGATCTGCCCGGTTTCCGTACTGCCGTAGATCTCCAGCAACGGCGCATCGAAGGCTGTTTCTACCTTGTGTGCCAGCTGGGTGGACAATGGCGCGGTGGCCGAAAGCACCAGGGTAGCCAGTGGCAATTGCAGGCCTGCATCCAGCAGTAGGCGCAAATGCAGCGGTGTTGATACCACCATCCTGGGCATGGGCACCGATGCTACCGTGCTGCAGATATCGGCCGGGTAGAAAGGCTGCTCGCAGCTAAGCGCATTGCCGCTCTGCAGAGCCAGCAGTACCGTGGATTCGAACCCGTACATATGCTGCGGCGGGACGGTGCCGATGATGGTATACGCATCCTGGCCATTCAGCTGCAGGCGGGCGGCCTGTGCCTGCACATTGCGCACCAGCGAACCCCAGCTTTTTGCATGCGGCAACGGCGTACCGGTTGAGCCGGAAGTGAATACCATCGCCACGCACTGGTCTGCATCTATAACGGGAATGGTAAATGGCTCTGGGCTGGACAATTGCGTTGGATTTGCAGATGCACTCTTTGTATTCGTATCGTCGCAAAGAGGTTCAGTTTGCGGATAGCGCAACCGGGGCAGCAGGTCGGTGCAGTCTGGCTGGTCGTAAAGACAGAACGCATCGGGTGCAAACGCCAGCAACTGCTGCACCATTTCCGGGGTATGGGTCGGCGGTAACAGGCTGATCTTATTGCTGACGATGGCGGCAGCCAGGCCCACTGCGAAATGATAGCGGTCGCGGCAGATATTGAGCATGTGCCCACCAGGCGGTAGCAGGTTCGCCAGCAAGTACACATCGCGAAGAAACGTGCGCACGGAAACGGCCTGGCCTTTGCGCCAGGCCATCACGCAATCAAGCGTTGGGTGGGTGAGCAAGGGCGATTCGGTAAGTAAGTGCAACTGTGTCATGAGCGGTTTAATTATTCGGAGGTATGACGCTTAATGCGCACGTGCCGAATCGTTGCGGTAAGCGCGTACGGCATCCATCACGCTGCCTTCCGGCAGGTTGCTCAATACGCGTCGGCGTATCAGGTACTCCACGATGAACATCAGCGCCACCAGCGGCAGCGTGACAAAATTGACGAAGATGGACCAGGTGGTCTGGCTTGCCAGGAAGAACAGCAGGGTGGAGGTCATGGCGATTGCAGCGAAAAACGCTACCCAAACCCTGGTGAGATTTTTGGCATATTGCTCATGATCGGCAGGCAACGGCCCGCGGTTGATGATCTCGGCGAAATGCACGCATAAGGGCTTGCGACCTTTAAACAGCGTGCGTGCGAACGTCGCCATCAATATCAGCATCAGCGCCAGGTCCTGCAACCAGAACATGACGCCATAATGCCGCTTGAGCTCAGGCCAGGCGAACCAGGCAAGCAGGCCACCGCCGACCAGCAACAGCAATCCGGCGTATCGCGTCTTCCTGTTAAGCGCCATTCCCCCTGCCAGCAACGCCAATGGGATCAGGGCCAGTACGGCACCCAAAACCGTCGGCTGGCCGGAGGCATTCACGTAATGCACAAGCAGCGTGTAGGCGATCAGCGATACCACCACCAGCAGGCTGCGGATTAGCTTCATGAGCAGGCCATCCTGATTCCGGCGCTGGCTTAGCGCGCTTTATTTGCGGAAACGTAATCCGCCAGGCTACGCAAGGAGCTGAAAATTCTGTGGTTATCTTCGCTATCCGCTTTCAGTTGCAGCCCGTAGCGCTT
>JAZKEL010000305.1:291-5304 GCA_040387075.1 Pseudomonadota bacterium | reverse complement strand
CCCAGGCCCTGGCCGTAAAGCGGGCCATCGGGGTCGATGTCGGCAGCGGAGGTATCGAGGTTGAGCGCCTCCACCATTAATTCGGCGATCTCTCGTATTTCTTCACTGCTTGCGGAAGAGGGTGCGGGGGAATTTTCTGCCATGATGATCTTTCAGTTGAGATTAATGTGACGTGACTAATAGCCATCTAGGTAGCACTGCGGCAAGTATATAAGAAATCGATTATCTCTTAGCCATGTTATCGCCGATTGCCTATTTTAATTTTGTATTCATTATTAATTGAAGTATTGCCAATGGATCCAGGCGAAAAAAAGGCAAAGACCTTTTAACGTCTTTGCCTTTTGCATAAGTTAATTATGCAATGCCTGGCCCTCATTGATTACAGGGCAGCTTTTGCATGTTTACTTGTGTATGCACGTGCCACTTTTTTAGCGACGTAAGTTAAAAAGAATGCTTTAAGTAAGAAACGCATCATAGTTCTCCTTCGTAAGTGAAGTTCCATTCTAAGGCGACGACCACTTCTGCCCGATAGGATATGACCTGAATCTGCTGTAGGAGAAACCGCACAATTCTTGTCAGGGAATGGCGATGCGGGATCCTGATTTTTACTACGCCGGACAGCTGACTAAGCTGCCCGCAAGCTAGAACAGGCCGATCTGCCTTTGGCTGTTGTCGGTTACCAGCTCGCATTTCACCGCATCGCCTACATGCAGCATGCCTCCGCTCAGGATGCGTGCATTCACGCCGCCATGCCCACGCATGGCATTGTACGCACCCTTTCCCAACGCCTCTTCCATGCGGGAGCAAGGTTCACATGGGCCGGTGACCTCGAGTACCACATCCCCGATCCTGACCACCATGGCCTGGTCCTTGAACAGGCTGCGTGCCGCCAGCAGGTTGATGCCCGAAACCACCAGGTTCCTGCGCAGGATAGCCGCATCCAGCGCCTGCATCCCCAGCAGGCTGGCGATCACCGGCAGGTGCTCTGCCTGTATCAGCGTTACCTGCCGCTTACTGGTCGGCTGTGCAAGGTCATGTACAGCAAGCTCCGGCAGCGGTGCCGCTGTCATATTGCCGGTTTTGCGGTCACCCAGCAGGCCGAGCCCGGCGATGGCTTCGGTCTCCGCAACACTGCGGATAGGCCCGCGGCGGGATTGCCGCAGCAATATCTGCTCCAGCTTGCCCACGCGCGGAAACTCGCCGGTCAATGCGCGTACGCCGTAATTATTCTCATATTTCGATGGAAGCACCCTGTTATCCCGCTTGTGTCGACTATAAAGCCTAAAACAAAAACAGCCCGAATGGGCTGGTTTTTGCTGTTAAGGCACGTTGCTCAAATCATTATTGAAGCTGCGTCTGCTGAATGCCTGCCAGCAACCAGCCCGCTTTCGGGTTCAGGGTGTTGCGCTGCACGTGCCAGATCTCATCCAAAGACAAAGGCACACCGTTTTCCACGATCTGGCCGGTGTAGCGCACGCTGGCAATCGCCAGGTCGCCTTCTGTCACCGCTTCCAGCAATTGTGCATCGATGCTGAGCACATCCGTCTTTTGCATCCCGTTATCGCGTTCCATCAATTGCATGGAAATCTCCGCGAACATTTCTGGCGTGGTGTATTCGCGGATATCGTCCAGGTCTTTACGGTCGTTCGCGGCTTGCAGGCGGATGAACGAAGCCTTGGCACCGCGCAGGAAACTCTCCAGCGGGAAATCATGCGGGATATTCGCCGAGCCATTTCCGGTAGGCGTATAGCCAAGGCTGCCGTTACCAGCAGACAGGTTTCCGTTAGCCTGTGTGTTCGCATATTGCTGCGGCGGCAGGTCATTGCTAGCCGTTGCGCCATCGCCCATGCTGAAGGGGTTCGGGTTGAATCGCGACGCATCGAACGGCCGTGCATTATTGGCATAGCGCATATCGGTTTGGCGCGGTTTGGTAAACCGGCTGATCAGGAACATGATGGCGACAGCTGCGATGACCGCCAGGAAAATCGAACCGATGGCGCCACCCAGGGCACCGCCGCCGAACATCGAGGCTAAACCGGCACCGATGGCGAGACCGGCCAACGGGCCGAGCCAACGGTTACGGTTAGGTGTCGCCGCCGCATTTTGGCCAGGGGCCGGTGCCGGCGTGGCTGCCGGGGCGCGTTGCGGCGCCTGCTGCGGCGCAACCGAACGTTGTTTGCCGAAATTACCGCCGCCGCCCAGGCGTCGTGCCTCAGCAGTCGTCGCGAGTAGACCGATACAGGTAATGCTGACCATCAGTAACATCAAAAAGCGTTTCATTTGTTTCCTTATCAATCGATCAATCTAAAAACTGCCTTTCCGGCAGCACCGCATACTACCTGCATGCTATGACATCAGTAAACATGACACCAGTAAACACGACAAGTACATCGATAGCATTAAATAAATATGCACGTTTTATGAATACCTGCCAGTTAGGGTTTGCAGGCAATCTCCATTTTGCGCCTTTGCTCGGCGTGGCTGTAGACCGCATTGTAGATGTCATATCCCTGCGGACACACGGCATGAGCTTCCTGGTAGCAGGTATTCCCAGGGTGCAGAAAAGTGCTGCAGGAGATCGGCGTCCATTGCCTGGTATCTACTTTGCGCGGTTGCGAGTTGCATGCTGCCAGTGAAAAAACCGCGACCAGCATGACTGCAAGAATGGGGATTGAAGCAAGTGGATTATTCACGACCAGCTCCGAAATTATGTTGCCAGTACACATAGATTTGCCAAAGCAAAACAAGTTTTAAGTCCTTGAAAATAAATATGAGTACTTATGTCCGTCAACGTACAGTGGTTAGCGAAGCTGCGCTCTATAATCCCGCAAAATTAAATTTAATAAATCCTTCTTATGACCATCGCACCGCCCATTTTCCACCCTGGCCAAAACGATCTTATCGCTGCCTTCAATGGCAAAGAGTGGTCGCAGATTGCCGATCACCTTGAACTGGTTGCCTTGCCGCTGGGCGAAGTCCTCTATGAGCCGGGCATCAGCATGCGCTATGTCTATTTCCCCATCAGCGCCATTATCTCGCTGCTCTACGTGATGGAAGACGGCTATTCCGCAGAGATCGCCGTGGTCGGCAAAGAGGGCTTGCTCGGTATCCCGCTGCTGCTGGGCGGTGAAAGCACTTCCAGCCGTGCAGTGGTGCAAAGCGGCGGCTATGGGTTCCGCATCAAGACGGAACTATTAAAGAACGAGTTCAACCGCTGCGGCGTCATTCATGACGTGCTTTTGCGCTACACCCAGGCACTGATGACCCAAATGACGCAAACGGCAGCGTGTAACCGCCATCACTCACTGGAGCAGCAGCTTTGCCGTTGGCTGTTGTTAAGCCTGGACAGGTTGCCTACCAATAAACTGCTCATGACCCAGGAACTCATCGCCAGCATGCTGGGCGTGCGTCGCGCCGGTGTCACCGAGGTAGCGGGCAAGCTGCAACGTGCCGGGCTGATCAAATACCGGCGTGGCCATATCGAGGTGACAGACCGCAACGGACTGGAAATCAAGGTGTGCGAATGCTATGCCGTGGTGAAAAAAGAGTACGACAGGCTACTTCCGTCCACTTAATTTGCAGGCCTCTTGAAAAAAACGGGCGATATCCCTATGTAGGATTTGCGAATGCTTGAAACTAAGGTTCGCGACTATTTAACTTATCGCTTATTTTTTGAAGGATAGACCATGCGTACATTCGACTTAACACCACTTTATCGTTCCGCCATCGGCTTCGACCGCTTTGCAAGACTGCTCAACGACGCACAGCGCAACGACAGCGAAACCAATTACCCACCCTACAATATCGAGCTCCTGAGCGAAAACCAGTACCGCATCGTCATGGCGGTAGCAGGCTTTACGCTAGCCGAACTCGACATCGAAGCTGAAAACCAATCGCTGCGTGTAGCAGGCCGTAAAGACAAAGCCACTACCGAGCAGACCTTCCTGCATCGCGGCATTGCCACACGCGATTTCGAGCATAAATTCCAGCTGGCAGACTACGTCAAAGTCACCACCGCCAAACTGGAAAACGGCCTGCTGAGCATAGAGCTGGTCAGGGAAGTGCCCGAAGCATTAAAGCCTCGTAAAGTCAGTATCGAAGGCTATGCACCAGCCGATTACTTGGAGAAGAAAGCCGCTTAATCCGTATTTGATTTGAAGTAGATTTTGTAAAAAGGGCTGCCATTTGGCAGCCCTTTTTTGTTTTAAACCCATGGTCGTGTTTACCTTTTCAGTTTTTCCAGCATCAATACCCTTGCCTTATTCAAGTCCCCCCACAAAGTTTAGTAGACTATTGTCTTCGTAATAAAACTGCAGTAATCTTGGTCATGATTCTTCATTACTAAGCATATAACGCCGACTGTAAACGTACATAGGCGCCAGCGCTTCATGAATGAGTATTCACGTTTTATTAATTTGCAAATCAATAGTTAAGGGAAGATGAATGTATAAAAAACTACCAGTAATCATGATTATGTTGCTTACCGGGTGCCTCACGATGTCAGGCGCTTATTCTATTTCGGCCTACGATTCTGAAGGAAAGTTGCTGAATGAAAAAATGCAAATGATTGCAGAAGGCAGTGGCATCTACAGCGTAAGAAATGCTATTTGCCAAACTTATCCGAAAGCTACCGTATTAATTAAAGACATTAAAACCGGAGCTGAGCTTAAAAGCGAAAGTCCTTATAAGTGTCCATGATGGATTGCGAACAAAAGTTATGTGATGCAAAAGCTGATTATTTAGAACGGACGGCGAATTTTTTACGTTGATCACATAAGGAAAAAACGATGAATAAAAGTATGAATGCAACTGTTTGGTTGGTGTTATTGCTGACAGCATGTCAACTAGTACCTCAAGCCAAACAAACACGCATTGATGAAGTGCCAATGTATGCCGGCATAGATAGGTCTAACAGCAAAGCTGCTGCTATTTCTTTGCAATGTATTGATAGAGATCCTTGGGAAGAAGATACGCAGACTGCATGGGTTGTGATGCAGTTCTTGAACGTCCTTG
>JAZKEL010000305.1:0-281 GCA_040387075.1 Pseudomonadota bacterium | reverse complement strand
AATTCATTTCCGGTGTATCTGCGCAATTTGGCTCACGAGCAAAAGCCAGTGCTATCTGGGTTAATCAGGGCTTCAAGTTTTATCAGGAAGATAATCTTGGTATGGCGATGAGAAGATTTAATCAGGCGTGGCTGCTTAACCCTGAAAATCCTGAAGTTTATGCAGGATTTGGCTCGATTTTGCATGATCAAGGGAAATACTGTGATGCAATGAAAATGATGGATAAAGCCATCTTGTTAAACCCCCCAACCTTTCAGGGGATTTATACCGATGCCGGTCGT
>JAZKEL010000304.1:0-3083 GCA_040387075.1 Pseudomonadota bacterium | reverse complement strand
ATCTTTCCCTTCCCATGGTCGCGCGGCAATTTCAGCGATTCGCTCAATTCAGGCTACAGCTGCTGGGTGATGGCGCTGGACGGTGACATCGTGGGTTACGGCGTCCTGATGATGATTCTGGATGAAGCCCACCTGCTCAATATCAGCATCGCCAGCAACCAGCAGGGACGCGGCTTCGGGCGTACCCTGCTGGAGCATATGATGAAGCTTGGCCGCCAGCACGGCGGCTTGAACATGTTCCTGGAGGTGCGGCCATCGAATATCTCCGCGATCGCCTTATACGAAAGCATGGGCTTCAATGAAATGGCGGTGCGCCGCAACTATTACCCGGCCAAGCATGGGCGTGAAGACGCCGTATTGATGGGAATGGCACTTTGAAGATAGGGGCGGAAATGCAATGAGCCTGAGTCGCGAGCAGATGCTGAAGGAGCTGGAACTGCTGCCGGTGTGGCAGTCGAATGGCGAGCGGCCGGCAGTCACTGCAAAGCTTGCTGATATGGCAGCAGCACCTGCAGAGATCGAAACTCCGCCAGGGATCAAGGCGGAAATGCCTGCACAATCAGTCCCAGCAATAGAGCCTGCGCCAGACATGCCACTGGAAGCACAGCCTGCTTTGTTTGAGCCGCTGGTAGCTGAAGGCCCTACAGCGCCATCGTTCGACGCGCGGGCGGAGACCATCCGCAGCCTGGACTGGCTGGCCTTACAGGAAGATGTCCCGGGGTGCGTCGCCTGCAACCTATCGCAGACAAGGACGCAGACGGTGTTCGGCGTGGGCGACCCGGATGCAGACTGGCTGATTATCGGCGAGGCGCCCGGCGCCGAGGAGGATCGCAAGGGCGAGCCCTTCGTCGGCATGGCCGGCCAGCTACTGGACAACATGCTGGCGGCGATCCAGTTGCAGCGCGGCAAGAATGTCTACATCGCTAACGTGCTGAAATGCCGGCCGCCGGAGAACCGCGATCCGCATGGCGAAGAGGTCAGGCAGTGCGATCCTTACCTGAAACGCCAAGTCGAGTTGATCAAACCTAAACTCATCCTTGCACTCGGTAAATTCGCGGCGCAGTCTCTGCTGGAATCCACGGATACCATCGCTTCCATGCGCGGCAGGCAGCATAGTTTCCAGGGCGTGCCGGTGATCGTCACCTACCACCCTGCTTATTTATTGCGCAACCTGCCTGACAAGGCCAAGGCATGGGAAGACCTGTGTTTTGCGCGCAGTACCATGCTGGCATTGCAAACCGCCGAATCGCCCCAATAATGCCTGTAACATCCAACAATTCGCTGTTCCGTCAACAAACCAACTAACATTCAGGAGTGGAAATGAAGAATATCGGGTTAAAAATCGCTGCCGTGCTACTGGTACTCAACTTGTCAGGTTGCGGCTACAACAGCTTCCAGACGCTGGACGAGGAAGTGAAATCGAACTGGGCCGAGGTGCTTAACCAGTACCAGCGCCGTGCCGACCTGGTGCCTAACCTGGTGAATACCGTCAAGGGCTATGCCGACCACGAAGAAAAAGTGCTGACCGAAGTGACGGAAGCACGCGCGAAAGTCAGCAGCATCCAGGCCACGCCGGAGCTGATCAACGACGAAGCGGCCTTTGCCAAATTCCAGCAGGCGCAAAGCCAGATGACCTCTGCCCTGTCCCGCTTGCTGGTGGTCGCCGAGAACTATCCGCAATTGAAGGCCGATGCCGGTTTCCGCGACCTGCAGGCACAGCTGGAAGGTACGGAGAACCGCGTGACCGTGGCGCGTAACCGCTATATCCAGGCGGTGAAGGACTACAACATCGCCGTGCGTACGTTCCCTAATAACCTGACCGCCTCCATGTTCGGCTACAAGCCAAAACCATCGTTCACGGTAGAGAACGAAAAAGAAATCTCCAAGGCGCCTACGGTCGATTTCGGTAACGGCAAGTAACTTGCGCGACGTAACGCGAGCGACTAGGGCAATTCCTTGACCGCATCACGCCTGGCTAGCCGCCTGTTGCATCCTCTATGCCTTTGCCTGGCGCTGCTGGGGGCAGGCAGCGGACTGACAGGCAATGCGGAAGAGGTCGCCGTGCCGACGCTGCAACATCGCGTTACCGACCTCACCGCTACGCTCAGTGCCGACCAGAATGCGGCGCTGGAAGCCAAACTCACCCAGTTCGAACAGCAGAAAGGCAGCCAGTTGGCGGTGCTAATCGTGCCGACCACGCAGCCGGAAGCCATCGGGCAATACTCCATACGCGTTGTTGAAAAAACAAAAGCCCATGGCCTGGTCTTTGCAGGCGTGGTGGCCGGGGGGCCGTGTGGCACAAAACGCATTGGCCATCTCACCGGCCAGCACCGCATCGGTCGCGGCCAGGGCCGCACCTGCGGCGCGCAGCGCGGCGTCCCAGGTGTGGACGTTGATGCAGGTGTCGGGGTCGATCTGCGCGTGGCTCGGGCCGCCGGCATGGATGTCTTCGCGCAGCCCATCGGTCAGGCCGCGCAGCGACGCTACATACATTCGGCCATGCGCCAGTTCCAAATCAGAAATAGGGGCTTGCGGGGCCTCGCGCCGGTCCAGCGCATCGGCCACGCCGCTGATGAGCAAACGGTCTTCAATCGCGTCCAGGCGCTCAGGGCATTCCGGGTGCCCGTGCCCCATGTCGTGCTTGCGGCAATCGCGGTGTGAAAAGTATCCGGTCTTGTTCACCAATGCGCTCGTCATTCAGGAATTTCGGGTAACGTCGTGCCATGGATGCACAACACAAGCTTAAATCATTGCTGGCTCAGCTTAACACGGTGATTGTGGGCAAACCGACCCAGCTACAGGACTGCGTGGCATGCCTGTTGGCCGGTGGCCACCTGCTGATTGACGACGTGCCCGGCGTGGGCAAAACCACATTGGCCCACGCATTGGCGCGCAGCTTTGGTTTGCAGTTTTCACGCGTGCAATTCACCTCCGACCTGATGCCCAGTGACCTGTCGGGTGTGTCGATTTACGAACGCGGCAAAGAGGCCTTTGTGTTCCACCCTGGCCCCATCTTTGCGCAGGTGCTGTTGGCCGACGAGATCAACCGCGCCAGCCCCAAAACCCAAAGCGCGTTGCTGGAG
>JAZKEL010000303.1:0-8221 GCA_040387075.1 Pseudomonadota bacterium | reverse complement strand
TCCTGAATTTCAGGAAAACGGTCAGTTTTCACAAGATAAGTATGACAGTGTACTGAAGCAGAACCAGATGTCGGCTTCACGCTTCGAGGGCAATATCCGCTCAGACATGCTGGCTCAGCAAGCCAGGGATGGGCTTGCCGCATTGGCTTACCTTCCATCGCTGGTTGCTGAAAAAGCGATCAAGGCAGAGCACCAGCAGCGCGAAGTTAGCGTAGCGGAGATCAAGACTGCGGAGTTCCTGCCGCAAGTGAAAATCGAACCGGCAGAAGTGCAGGCGTACTATGAGAAAAACAAGGACAAGTTTCGCGTCCCTGAACAGGTTAAGCTTGAATTCGTGTTGATGTCAGCAAACTCCCTGATTATGGGGATGCAGGTATCGGAAGACGAAATTAAGAAGTTCTACCAGGAGAATGCCTCGAAATTCCAGGGGGATGAGCAGCGTCGTGCCAGTCATATCCTGATCGGGTTCGGGGTAAGCGCAACGCCGCAAGCCAAGCAGGAAGCCAAACAGAAGGCCTTGGACATACTGGCACAGGTCAAGAAGAATCCGGAGAAATTTGGCGAACTGGCGAAAAAGTATTCGCAGGATCCTGGCTCGGCTGAAAAAGACGGCGACCTCGGTTCATTCGGCCGCGGCGCGATGGTGAAGCCATTTGAAGACGCTGTATTCTCCATGACGCCAGGCTCGATTACGGACCTGGTGGAATCCGAATTTGGCTACCATATTATCAAGCTGACCGAAATTACTGGCGCATCACAAAGTTATGACAGCGTTAAGGGGCAAATTCGCGCTGAACTGTTATACCAGAAAGCATTGGCCAAGTTTTCAGAACAGGCCGAGAACTTCAGCAATATGGTGTATGAGCAATCCAGCAGCCTGAAACCTGCCGCCGATGCATTTGGACTGCAGGTACAGAAAACCGACTGGATAAGTCGTTCTGAAGGTGCCAAGCTGTTCA
Source organism: Pseudomonadota bacterium (assembly GCA_040387075.1). Taxonomy (GTDB): domain Bacteria; phylum Pseudomonadota; class Gammaproteobacteria; order Burkholderiales; family Methylophilaceae; genus DATHXC01. The sequence goes on along the minus strand of JAZKEL010000303.1, from coordinate 7,262 downwards.
AGAACGACAAGCTGATGAATGCCGTATTTACCGATGAAGTACTGAAAGACAAGCGCAATACCGAAGCGGTGGAGCTGGCCAATAACACCTTGGTATCCGCGCGTGTCGTTGATTACAAGCCGGCAGCACCGCGCACTTTCGATGAAGTAAAATCCGGTATTGAAGGCGTGCTCAAGATCGAACAGGCCTCCAAGCTTGCCATCAAGAAAGGCAACGCACTGCTGGCGGACCTGAAGCAAGGGAAAAAGTCTGATAACCTGGAGTGGATCCCTTCCGTGACGGTAACGCGCAAGGATGCACAAGGCCTGACGGAACTTACGATGTCCCAGGTATTCAAGATCGATGCTAGCCATCTTCCTGCGTACACCGGCATAGAAAATGACAATAAAGGGTATGTGCTGGTTAAAGTGATTAAGGTAGACGATGCCTTGAAGGAAGATGAGGGCGCACAGAAAGCCACGCAGATGGAATTGCAGAGTGCCTTGGCCAGTGAATACCAGGCTGCGTATATCAAGTCCCTTAAAAGCAAAAGCAAGGTGACCGTGAACCAGCAGTTACTGAATTCAGGCTCAGCTAATCAATAGCCGCCACGGGCCGGTAAGTATTTAAGGCAATAAAAAAGGGCGGATTTTCCGCCCTTTTTTATTGCCTGTGCTATTCAAGAACTTTAGTTTCAGACAGTTTAGTTGCCCATACTTAAGCGTAACATCCTAATCCACCGTACCTGCTGCGGTGATGTTCATGCCGCCGTCTACGTAGGTGATTTCACCGGTAATACCGGATGCCAGGTCACTGCATAGAAATGCCGACGCATTACCGACTTCTTCTATGGTCACGTTACGGCGTAAGGGGGCGTGCTTTTCGTTAAATCCCTGCATCTTGTCGAAATTGGCGATGCCGGAGGCGGCCAGCGTCTTGATCGGTCCTGCGGATACTGCATTAACACGTATGCCTTTTGGCCCCAGGCTTTGTGCCATATAGCGTACATTGGCTTCCAGGCTGGCCTTGGCCACACCCATGACGTTGTAGTTAGGCAGGGTGCGCTCAGCGCCCAGGTAACTGACCGTCAGCAGGCTCGCATTGCTGGTCAGCATCGGCATTGCGGCCTTCGCCAGTGCGGCAAAGCTGTATGAGCTGACATCATGCGCGATACGGAAATATTCGCGAGTGACTTTTTCCAGGTAATCGCCATCCAATGCATCCTTAGGTACGAAGGCTACCGAATGCACAATGATGTCTATGCCATCCCAGTGTTTTGCCAGGGCTGGGAACAGTGCATCGATCTGCGCATCTTCGGAGACATCACAAGGCAACACGATGGTGGAGTCGAAATCCGCTGCCAATTTGGTAACGCGGTCCTGGAACTTGTCGATCTGGTAGGTGAATGCAAGCTCGGCACCTTCTCGCTTCATGGCTTCGGCGATGCCGTAGGCGATGGAGCGATTGCTGAGTAGGCCGACGATAAGTGCGCGTTTTCCCGCTAAAAATCCCATGTAATTTCCTTATGCTGCTGATTGAATTTGGTGTGAGTTGTGAGGCTTTATGGTCAATGCCAGGCTGTTATCTTTCTACGCTTTGTTTTTCAACGATAGCTACTAGCGTATCTCAGCTTTTAGCTGATGTCCTGGGGTCCAGGGCATCGCGTAAGCCTTCACCGAGCAGATTATACCCCAACACGGTAAGCAGGATAGCAACGCCAGGGAACAGCGACAGCCACCATGCGAACTGGATATAGACCTTGCCATCGGTCAGGATATTGCCCCAGGAGGCTTGCGGTGCCTGGACGCCCAGGCCCAGGAAGCTCAGGCCGGATTCGACCAGTACTGCGCTTGCGACGCCGAGCACGGAGCTGACGATGATGGGGGTCAGGCTATTCGGCAATAAATGGGTGAATATCAGCCTGAAATCCCGGGCACCCAATGTCTGGGCCGCCAATACGAATTCACGCCCCTGCAAGCTGAGGAATTCCGCCCGTACCAGGCGCGTGACGCCCATCCAGGAGGTAAGTCCAATGACGATCATGATGTTCCAGATGGAAGGTGTCAGGAAGGCAATTACCGCCAGGATCCGGAAGAACGTGGGGATGGACAGCATGACATCCACCAGCCGCATGATGACGATGTCTACCCAGCCGCGGTAGTAACCGGAGATGGCGCCGAGGATAATGCCGATCGCGGTCGCAATGCCTACGGCGACGATACCGACCAGCAGCGAGATGCGTGCGCCGAACAGCATGCGCGAGAGCACGTCCCGGCCTAATCCGTCCGTTCCCATCAGGTGATGCAGGGAGGGCTCCAGCAGGATAGCCTTGACGTCAATGGCATCCGGGTCGTAAGGGGCGATTAATGGCGCGAACAGTGCCAGCAGCAGGATAGTGGCAATGATGATAAAGCCTGCCAGTGCAAGCGGATTGGACAATGCCTTGAACAATAGGCCGCGCCTGACAATAGGGGCAGTCATTGAAGTACTCCGCGCCTCACCCTGGGATCCGCCCAGGCATACGCCAGATCCGCCAGCAGGTTGCCTACCAGTGTCAGCGCGGAGCCTATGGTGAGTATGCCCATGATGACAGGGAAATCGCGCATGAGTACGGCATCGTAGAACAGCTTGCCCATGCCGGGGATAGCGAAAATGGACTCGGCGATGACAGAACCGCCGATCAGGCCGGGAATGGAAAGCCCGAGTATGGTGATCAACGGTAGTAATGCATTGCGCAGGGCATGGCCGTATACGATGTTATTTTCCGACAGGCCTTTTGCGCGGGCAGTGGTGATGTAGTCCTGGTGCAGCACATCCAGCATGCCGTTGCGTACAAACAGCGAGATACCGGCAAGGCCGCTCAGTGCAGAGATGAATACTGGCAACGCCAGGTGTTTCAGGCTATCCGCAATTTTTGCTAGCCAATGCATTTTTTCGTAATCCAGGCTGTGAAGGCCGGAGATCGGCAGCCATGCATGCACCACGCCTGTCCAGTACATGAGCATCAGGGCAAGCCAGAAACCGGGAATGGCGAAGCCGATGAATACGAAGAGGGTGATAGCGCGATCAGGCAGCCTGTTTTGCGTGACGGCCGAGATGACGCCCAATGGCAGGGCGATGGCAATGATCAAGCCCAGGCTGAGCACATTGATGAGCAGGGTTATAGGCAGGGCTTGCTGGATCATGCCTTCTGAAATATTGCCATCCTTGTCTTTCTTCTCCCAGAATACAGGGCGCTGATGGGAGGCAAACGAAGTGCCGAAATCGAGGGTGGCGATGCGTTTCAGCCAAAGGCCGTATTGCACCATCACAGGTTTATCCAGGTTATAGATTTCACGTAGTTTCTGGCGGGATTCTTCACTGGCCTTGGGATTGAAGCTAGCCTCGGACGCCGTGATGTCACCGGGCGCCAGGTGCATGATGAGGAACGATACCAGGCTGATGCCGACCAGCAGGGGCACCATCCAGAGCACACGTTTGAGCAGGTAATTAAGCATACGGTCAGGGACTGATCTCATTACGGCGTAGTTGACTGGGGATATACCACTCATGTGAGTTATGGCCTATGCCGGCAGGAGGTGCAGGGTTGTCTATCCCCTTTACGCGCTTATTAATGGCGGGCAGTCCATAGCTGGCATACAGGTAGACGATAGGGCTATCTTCCAGCAGTGTTTTGGCGAATTCGTGGTAAATCACCATGCGCTTATCCGGGTTGAGTTCAAGCCGTCCCTGCTCGAGCAGCTTATCGACTTTCGGATTATTGTAGTTGATGAAATTGAATTGGCCAGGCTTGTTCTGGGAGGAGTGCCAGATGCTGAACTGGTCTGGGTCCAGGGATAAGCTCCAGCCGAGCACGACCACGTCGAAGTCGCCGGTTTTAATGAAGCGGCTGATGAAGGTTGCCCATTCCAGCTGGCGGATTTTGACATCGATACCTATCTCTTTAAGGCGCCGTTGTATCAGTACTGCACTCATGACGCGCTGCGGATTCTGGTTGGTGAGTATCTCGAATGCCAGGGGCTTGCCATCCTTATCCAGTATGCCATCGCGGTCATGGTCTTCATATCCCGCCTCTTTCAGCAGTGCCAGGGCCTTATTGGGATCATAGGCATAAGGGGTGAGTGCTGGGTTGCTCCACCGCGTGCCTGGCTTGTAAGGCGATGAAACGGGCAGGCCCAGGCCTAGTAGAACGCCATCGATCAATTCCTGCTTGTTAATGGCGTAATTGATGGCCAGGCGCACTTTAAGGTCGTCGAAGGGTTTGTGTTTAAGGTTAAAGCCCAGGTAGGTGTATTGGCTGCCGAGCTCCTTGTACAGCGCAATTTTATTTGAGATATCCGACCTGGCAGGGATCACCCTTGCATACTGGATGGGATCTAAATTCATCACGTCGATGTTATCTGCCAGCAACTCCAGGAATTGTGCTGCCGAGTCCGGGATAAAGCGCGACAGTAGACGGTCAATCTTGGGCTGTCCTTGCGTGGCGTAGGGGTTCTTAACCAGTGTGATGCGTTCGCCGTTACTCCAGTTTTCCAGCTTGTAGTAGTGGCTGCCTACGGGCTTGCGGGCAAAACTGGTGGTGTTGATATCCTGGCCCTTTAATAAATGCCTGGGCAAGATGTGCAAGCCTGCCCAGGATTCCAGTGCGGGTGCAAAAGGCTCGGAATAGGTCGCCTGGAACGTCTGCGGGTCCGGCGCCTCGGCCTTGATCACCAGCTTGTAATCGGACCCATAGGGTGTGCGGGTATTGTCATCGGTAACCAGCTGCCATGTATACAGCACATCAGCACTTGTCAGCGGTTTGCCGTCCGCCCATTTAAGGTTGGGCTTCAGCTTGAAAGTAATGGTCCTCTGGTCTGCAGATACTTTCCAGGACTCCGCAAGTTCGCCTGTCAATTCCAGGTTCTTGTCATACTTGAGCAGGCTGTTGAAGATATTGGATGCGATAGTGGAAGCAGCAGACTCACCGGCGATCATGGCGATCAGCCCGCTTGGCTCGCCGGTCATGGCATCCACCAGGGTGCCGCCTGGCTCGGAGGGGTAAGGCTTGTCGTAATCGGCTGAGTTACCTGAGGGCGGCTCACTGCAACTGGTCAGGAGGGAAATTGCAAGCCAACCAGCGATCAAATATAAGGCGGATGCGGCTGGTCTCCTTAAATTGCGGTTCGGCATGGTGAGCTACGAAAAACTCAGGCTTCGCTGGGTCGCTGTACGATGAGTTTATTGCCGGGGGCGATGCGGGAGCCTACCAGGTTATTCCAGCGACGCAGTTCATTGCGCTCTATATCGAATTTCCGTGCGATGCTTTCCAGGGTGTCGCCACGTTTAACAATGTAATGGCCGTTTTTCCTGGCGGACGTGCTTTTCTTTTCAGTGAATTTGGCTGTCTTATACGATGAATTGGCATTTGCCAGCTTGGTTGCCGATGCCTTGGAGGAGGGCGTGATGCTCATTTTCGCCATGGTGATATTGAGCTTCTGCCCTTGTTTCAAATGGCTGGTCTTCAGCTGGTTCATGGCCATCAGTGTTTTGGCGCTTAAGCCGTATTGTTTGGCAATGGAGGCTACTGTCTCCTTGTTTTTTACACTATGCGTCAAGTTGCGACTGCCACTTGCATCCTCGTTTTTCCCGGAAGATGTGCCAGTGTTGTCGCTGGAATAGTTAGCAGACAGCATGGCAGCGGAAATGGTGTCGCTGCCGGATTTGGAGTTGGGCACCAGCAAGGCGCGCGATGCTCCTATCCTGTTTTGCGAGGATAAGTCGTTTACATCGCGTAGCTGGGCGATGTTGATACCGAACTTCTGCGCAATGTTATCCATGCGTTCGCCGCGTTTTGCATGGTAGGTCTGCCAGCTGACCAGTGGCTTGGTATAACTTGCCAGGTTAGTGGTGAATGTCTGTGCGGCAGACACGGGCAGCAGGATCTCATGCACGCTGCCGCTGGAGGTCAGCACAGGGCGGTTGTATCCTGGATTCAACGATACGAACTCTTCATCGCTGATTTCCGCCAGCTTGGCTGCCAGCTTCACGTCTATCTGCTCTGGCGCAACCACCTTGGTGAAATATGGGCGGTTCGGGATGGCCTGGATCTCCATGCCGTAACGCTCCGGGTGGGTCATGATGTTCTTGACGGCCTGCAGTTTCGGTACGTAGTTCCTGGTTTCCGGCGGCAATGACAGGCTTTCATAATCCGTCGGCAGGCCCTCGCGCTGGTTACGTTCGATGGCGCGTTTTACCGTGCCTTCGCCTGCGTTATAGGCGGCCAGGGCCAAGTCCCATGTGCCAAACATCACGTGCAGTTTTTGCAGGTAGGTAAGTGCAGCATTGGTGGCGGCAGTGACATCGCGGCGATTGTCCACCCACCAGTTCTGCTTAAGCCCGAAATCCTTGCCTGTCGACGGAATGAACTGCCAGATGCCGGATGCACGGCTGCGTGAATAGGCTTGCGGATTGAATGCGCTCTCCACCATCGGCAACAATGCTATTTCTGTCGGCATGCCGCGTTTTTCCACCTCTTCCACGATGTGGAAAAGATATCGCTGGCTGCGGGCCACCATGCGTTTTACATAGTCCGGCCGGGCTGCATACCAGGATTCGTGACTGGCCGTGTATTGCGAGTCCAGATCGGGCATGGCATATCCGCTGATGATACGGTCGCGCAAATCGTTGCTGACCACTGCTTGCGAATCTGGGGAGGGTGGTATTGCTAATGGTGTATCGGGGAGGTAGTTTAATGCGGGGTCGCTTTGCAGGCTGGGGCTGAATATCAGGCGCGTTTGCGCCAGGTCTGCCTTATCGCCCGGCATGTCGCCCATAATGAGGATTTCATCCCCGGCTGCATTGGTTTCTGCAAGTAGTGTAAAAGGTTGCGCTAATCCGACAACAACAAAAATAACAGCAAGTTTCACATGCATGCGGGGCTTCTCTTTAAACACATCCGGTGGACTTAAGCCGAATTAGGATTGGCAATGGTCATATGACAATGGCATAAAATACAGCCACTGCATGGTAGCCAATTAACAGCGTAGGCGTCAAGTAAAAAACAGGCTTACAAATCCCCTTTATCTCGCTGATTAAAAATGATTTCTCATCTCGCGTATCGCTGCGAATACCTCGATTGGGCTGGTCTCTTGGCTGCCGGAATTAGCCTGGATGGCCGGTGCGCTGCACCGTAAAAATGGATTGCTGGCAAGTTCAGTGGCGATGGTGCTGGGCAGGCTGGGTTTGTTCAGGCTTCTTAATTCGGCTACCTGCTGTTTACGTGACAGCAACTCGCGATTGTC
>JAZKEL010000302.1:3694-8255 GCA_040387075.1 Pseudomonadota bacterium | reverse complement strand
GGCAAAGAGCTTATCTTGAACAAGGCATTGACGACACTGGGTAAACCGGGGGTCCAGGTGGCTGTGATCACCAAGCGTCCGCAGGGCTACTTCATTACCCACGTGGAAGGCCAGAGCTTCCCATTGGTGAATGGGGAATCGGTGGGCGCGCAGGCGCATGCGCTTAGTGACCACGATGTGTTGGAGTTGGCCGGCGTAAAAATGGAGTTTTATTTAAGCAAGCAATAGCATTAACTGCATGGTGCATTTGCGGTATCCGGATAATTGCCTATGTCCTGGTGAATTTGTCCCTTAAATTAGTTACCGTAAGCCTTGTTTATTTACCGTAATCCTAGGGAACAACTGCCAGCATGGCTAAACAGCAAGAATTACTCAAACGCCTGGAACGCTTGAATGCCATCGGCGTTGCGCTGTCGGCAGAGCATGATAACCAGCGTTTGATGGAAATGATCCTGCTGGGTGCCAAGGAAATCACCAATGCGGACGGCGGCACCCTGTACACCGTGACCGACGATCATTGCCTGAAGTTCGAGATTATGTATACGCAAACCCTTGGCATTGCCATGGGCGGCTCCACCGGCAAGGAAATTCCCTTCCCCCCCCTCCCTCTTTATTCCACCGACGGCAGCCCCAATCTCAACATGGTGGCGGCTTATGCCGTGATCAATGACGCCAAGGTCAACATCGACGATGCTTACGAGGCAGAAGGTTTCGATTTTTCCGGTACGCGTAAATTCGATGCCAGTACTGGATACCGCTCAAAATCCTTCCTGACCGTGCCGATGAAGAGTCACGAAAATGAGGTCATCGGTGTATTGCAGTTGATCAATGCAATCGATACGGAGACCGGCGAAATCATCGTATTCTCCAAGGAAAACCAGCAACTGGTGGAATCGCTGGCGTCGCAAGCGGCGGTTGCACTCACCAACCATAACCTGATCCAGGGTTTAAAAAGCCTGTTCGAGTCGTTCATCGAAATGATCGCCGATGCCATCGATGAGAAATCCCCTTATACCGGAGGCCATTGCCAGCGTGTACCGGAACTGACCATGCTGCTCGCCGATGCCGTCATCCGCAACGAGCAGGGCCCTCTCAAGGATTTCACCATGAGCGAAAAGGAAATCTACGAATTGCGGGTGGCCGCCTGGCTACACGATTGCGGCAAGGTGACCACGCCGGAAGCGGTGATGGACAAGCCGACCAAGCTTTCTACCATATTCGACCGTATCCACCTGATCGAGCACCGGTTCGAGTTGCTGAAGAAGCAGGCCGAATGCAACATGCTTTCCCGGCAGCTTGCAGCTTTACGCGCCGGCAATAGCCTGGATGCCACCAGCATAGAAGCGGAGTTTGAGATGTATAAGCAGAAGCTGGATGACGACCAGCAATTCCTGCGCACGGCCAATATAGGCGGCGAGTTCATGACGCCGGAACACCAACAGCGGGTATGCGATATCGCCAGCTACCGCCTGGTGGATGCCAGCGGCCAGGCATTGGATTTCCTCAGTGCGGATGAAATCTACAACCTGAACATCGCCCGCGGTACGCTGACGACGGAAGAGCGCAATATCATCAATAACCACATCGTGGTGACCATCAACATGCTGGAATCGCTGCCTTACCCCAAGGGCCTCAAGCGTGTGCCGGAGTATGCCGGTGGCCACCATGAGCGCATGGATGGCAAAGGCTATCCGCGTGGGCTTACCCGTGAGCAGATGTCGGTGCCGGCACGCATTATGGGCATCGCTGACATATTCGAAGCGCTTACCTCGAAGGACAGGCCGTATAAGAAAGCGAAGACACTCACCGAATCGCTGTTTATCCTGGGCAAGATGAAATTGGATAACCACATCGACCCGGACCTCTTCGACATCTTTATCCGGGAAAAAATATACCTGCGCTACGCCGAGCAATTCCTGGAGCCTGAGCAGATCGACGACGTGGATGAATCCAAGATTCCCGGCTATGCCTTAAATTAGGCATCGATTGCCGGATCATTATGGATAGTGTGGGCAGTATGATACGTCCCACAACCATTGCTTTCCAAAATTACTTCTCAAGCTCTGTTATGACTTCCTCAAGCATGTCTTCGGTGACCCCGTAAAAGAAGCGGCCATCCGGCGCAATCCGTAAATTGGGCCCCTTGTCGCAATGGCCAAGGCATTTAAAGCGCTTCAGCACGACAGGCAGGTTCGCCGCAGTGATCTGTTGCTGTAGCGACGCTGCGATTTTTTCACTGCCGCGGGCGCCACAGGATGGATTGTTCGGATTGGCGCGGTGGTTGATGCAGATGATGACGGTTTTCATGCTTGGCCTGGATCGCTAGCGCCGCTACCCACTTAATTAACCGGTATAGGCGTAACGCCATTACAGTCAAGGCGCAGGCAGCTGCCCTGTTCGTACCAGTCACCCAATACCCAGCGTTCGCAGGCATGGCCGTCAATCTCCAGCAGGTGATGGCCTGGACGGTGAGTATGGCCATGGATGAGCAGTTCCGGGTAATCGAATGCGCGCAACATGTCTGCAACCGCGCCTGCATTCACATCCATGATGCTTTCCGTCTTATACGATTTTTCCTGCTCGCTACGCTGGCGCAAGCCTTCGATATAGTCCTTGCGCGCCTGCAGTGGCTGGCCCAGGAATTCCCGTTGCCATGCCGGTGCCCGTACCTGTTGGCGAAACGCCTGGTATGCGGTGTCATCGGTACAGAGTGTATCGCCATGGCTAAGCAGGACACGCTTTCCGTATAGGGCCAGCAGCGTGGGTTCTTCCAACAGGCGAATACCGGCAGCATCCGCAAAGCCATCGCCCAGCAGGAAGTCGCGGTTGCCATGCATGAAGTAGATCGGGGTGCCTGCATCTGCTAATGCCTTGAAACTGCTGACAACTTGCGCATGGTGCGCATCGCCGATGTCGTCGTCGCCGGCCCAATATTCAAACAGGTCGCCGAGTACATACAGGCCTTGCGATTGCGTAGCGGAAGTCTGGAGGAACTGGATGAATTGCGCTGTAATTGCCGGACGGGTATGGCAAAGATGCAGGTCGGAAATGAACAGGCTGTGCTCCAGCCTGTCTTCATTTCCGGATTTGACCATGGGTAGTGGCTGGCTTAAATCGTTAGCGGATTGAAGCGAACTGGCTTAAACCAGCTCTGCACGTTCAATGATCACGTTTTCGACGGGCACATCCTGATGGCCTGCACGGCTACCGGTTTTTACTTTCAGGATTTTATCGATCACTTCCGTTCCTGCCGTGACTTTACCGAACACACAATATCCCCAGCCTTGTGAAGTGGGTGCAGTAAAGTTGAGGAATTCATTATCGGCACCGTTGATGAAGAACTGGCTGCTGGCAGAATCCGGGCTAGGCGTACGTGCCATGGCAATGGTGTATTTGTCGTTCTTGAGGCCGTTGTCAGCTTCGTTCTTGATGACCGGGTTGGTGGACTTCTGTTTCATGTCCGTGTCGAAGCCGCCGCCCTGGATCATGAAGCCATCGATTACGCGGTGGAAAATCAGGTTGCTATAGAAATCGCTTTCCACGTATTGGAGAAAATTGGCAACCGTGATCGGTGCTTTTTCAGCATCCAGTTCAAGAGTGATCTCGCCGAAATTGGTGTGAAGTTTAACCATGGATATTCCTTAAAATTAAGTGATGAATGAAGGGATGACTGCAAAGACAACTGCCCCGGCCTAAGCCTCAGGCAGCGCCTTCGTAAATGATTTTCCAGCGCTGGTTTTCGTATATCCAGTACTGGCGCTTACGCATCTGGCTATCCAGGTAAGGGCTCTTGAATGACTGGTCGAATGTCACGACCGCCATCGGCGATGCACTGCCCGGATAGCGGAACACGCTGATATTGGACAGGTTGATGTCCACTTTAGGTTTACTCGCCTGGATACGGCGTTTTTCGCTTGCCCAGTCTGCATAGTTCAGCGATTCGCTGGCAAACTGCTGAGAGTAGTTTGACAGGTAGGTGTCCGTATCTTGTGACTGCCAATCCTTGCGCCAGTTCTCGACAGCCTTTATCAACCGCTCTTTTTGAAGAGGGGCGCTCAGTGCTTTTTGTGGGTCGGCCTTTTGCTGGGCATCCAGCCACTGCAAGTTGTTGGCGATAATGACCGGCACATTGCCGCTTTGCAGGATAGGCTCCAGCGTTTTCAGGTCCGGGTTGGAGATGACCACGCAGCCGTCGCTTGCCCTGGGTGGGCGGCTGTATGTGTTGCTAGGAGTACCGTGCAGCCAAATGCCGCTGCCGCTCTTGCCCTGGCGTTTGTCCCATTCATTGGGATAGCTGAGTGGGTAAGCGGCACTGCCGTAAAAGTCATCCAGCTTACGGTTGAGTTTGCTGCCGGCGAAGTACACGCCAACCGGTGTGCGCTTATCGCCCGCAGCCTGCTTTTCACTGCCGTTCTTGCCGATGGTGACATAATAATCCGCCACATATTTAGGGATGCCGCCTTCATTCCGGTAAAGATAGAGGCGCGACTTATCGGTATCCACCACGATGACATGGCGCTGGTTAGGATCCAGCTGCCATAAGGGTTCAGGCAGGTTGTCC
>JAZKEL010000302.1:0-3684 GCA_040387075.1 Pseudomonadota bacterium | reverse complement strand
GCTCTATGCGCTTTCTTGCTTCTTCGCGAAAGTCGGAAACCGTTTGCGCATCATACGAGCTAGGATTGCCGAATGCCTGGAACTGCTGGGCACGTGTCATCAGCAGGTCGCCGCGCACCAACTGTGCCAGCTTGAAGTTAGGCGTCATTTTCAGCAGTTCGTCGATGGTATCGGCCGCCTGCTGCAACTGGCCCTGGCCCACCTGCAGCAGGCTCTTGACCAGCATCTCTTCGGGCTGGCTGCTGTCGAATTTGCCCAGCCCTAGCGTGCTGCTGAAAAAATGCGCGAAGCCGTGGTCATTGCGGTCGATAGCCGTGGCGTTCCACGGCAATAGCATGCCGATGACGGCTGTCGCGGTAAACAATGTCCTGAATATACGCATCTTTAAATAATTACCTGCGGTCGTGATTAACGACGGTCAGTGCTTTCCTGTTCGATCTGCCACTTACCGTTGTTTTTTACCATGCTCAGCGTCTTGTTGGTGCGCTGAGCAATGCTGCCTGCCTTGTAACTCTGCTTGAAGCTGGCTTTAGCACGATCCGTGCCTTCCAGCTTGACGCGCAGGTTGGAGATGTCGACATGGATAGGCGCCGGTTTGTCTATGCGCTGGCGGCGACTCTGCTCCCATGCCTTGCGACTCAGCCCGTCCGGCACCTGGAAACTGCCTGCATAACTATCGAGGTAGCGGCTGACATCCTTGGACGACCAGGCTTTCGCCCACTGCATGACTGCATTGCTCACATCCCTGTTGTCGTCGGTTGGTGAGGATTTGGTGTCGATAACCGGTTTGCTGTCCGGCGTTCTGTTGACGGTCGCCGGGGCTTCCGGCTTGACCGGCGTGACGGTCGAAGATGGCGTCGGCATTACTGCGGGGGCGGCAGGGGGCGTGGTTTTTGCTGCATCCTTGCTGATCTCGGCCACCTTGGCACTTGCCATGGGCGGTTTGCTGCCTGCAATGAATATATCCTTGATCAGCGATAATTTCCCCTGCGCGCGGGTATTGCTGGTGTCCAGCTGCAATGCCTTGTCGTAGGCCTCGGATGCCATTTTGGCATAGATATCTCCCAGGTTTTCATGCGCGGTAGCGTAGCTGGGATGCGTCTTGATCGCGCTTTCCAGTGCCTGGCGCGCCTTGTCGTACTGACCCTGGTCTGCATACAGGACCGCCAGGTTGTTGAACGGCTCCGGCAGGTTGGGGTATTTCTGCGTGATCTCGGTGAATGCCTTGATCGCTTCATCACGACGGTTCTGTTCGGCCAGCATCACGGCGCGGATAAACATCGCCTGCAGATCTTTAGGGTTGGAATTCAGGTGCGCATTGATGCGGTCCAGCGCTGTGGCCGGTTGTACCTGCGTTGCTGCGGGTGCGGGATCTGCCGCACGCACACTGGCCGTGAATGTCGTGGAAAGTGCGAAAAGTAGTACGGGGAGTATCAGGTCAGGCAGTGTGGGGAGGCATGGAGCGCGCGATACGGGCATTATGATATACTTTTCAGCTATGTGTCTTAAGTCCTTGATTCTATCAAAAACAGCATTCAACCACCAATAGCTCAATGTCCTTTCCCCATATTTATTTACCCTCTTTGCTCTTGCCATTGCAAGTCTTTGCGATTGCAGGCCGATGCGGCAAGTTGTGCGATCGCTTGAGCAATAATGCCGTTTTGCCTCAAAATAGCGCATTCTCCTGAACCGGTTTATCGGTAAAAATTAATTCAATCCCCTAAATCCAGTCCCATTGCCATCCCTATGCTGAAAATCTATAACACGCTGGCCCGAGAAAAACAGGAATTTGTACCGATCGTCGCCGGCAAAGCCAGCATGTACGTTTGCGGCATGACGGTCTACGATTTCTGCCACTTGGGCCATGCACGGGTGATGGTGGTGTTCGACATGGTAAGCCGCTGGTTGCGCGCTTCCGGCCTGGAGGTGACGTATGTGCGCAATATCACCGATATCGACGATAAAATCATCAAGCGCGCCAATGACAATAACGAATCCATCGGCGAACTGACAGCACGTTTCATTACCGCCATGGATGAGGATTCCGCCAAGCTGGGCGTGTTACGGCCGGATATCGAACCGCGTGCCACCACGCACATCGTCGGCATGGTGGACATGATTGCAGCGCTGGTGGCCAAAGGCTTTGCCTACCCGGCCGACAATGGCGACGTGTTTTATTCCGTGAATAGTTTCAACGGGTACGGCAAGCTTTCCGGTAAATCGCTGGAAGACCTGCGCGCAGGCGAACGTGTTGAAGTGGATAACCACAAACGCGATCCCATGGACTTCGTGCTCTGGAAAGCGGCTAAACCGAACGAGCCTAGCTGGGAGTCTCCCTGGGGCAAGGGCCGGCCTGGCTGGCATATCGAATGTTCGGCCATGAGCGCAGATCACCTGGGTGAACATTTCGACATCCATGGCGGAGGGCAGGACTTGCAGTTTCCCCACCATGAAAACGAAATCGCCCAGTCGGAAGCCGCCCACGACTGCACGTTCGTGAATTACTGGATGCATAACGGTTTTGTGCGTGTAATCAGCGACAAGGACGGCCAGGAGGAGAAAATGTCCAAGTCCCTGGGCAATTTCTTTACGATTCGCGATGTGCTGAAGAAATACGATGCGGAAGTGATCCGTTTCTTCATCCTGCGTGCGCATTACCGCAGCCCGCTCAATTATTCCGATACTCACCTGGAAGATGCCAGACAAGCGCTGTCACGCTTGTATACCGCCATGCGCGGGCTGGCTATTCCTGCTGTCGAACTGGACTGGCAACAGCCACAAGTTGCACGCTTCAAGGCGGCCATGGACGACGATTTCAATACGCCGGAAGCGTTTGCGGTGCTTTTCGAATTGGCCAATGAAGTGAACAAGACCGGCTCGCTGGAAACAGCCGCTATATTGAAGTCGTTGTCCGGCATGCTGGGATTGCTTGAGCGCTCCCCGGAAACTTTCTTGCAGGGTGTAGTGTCTGCTGACGGGTACACCTCGGAAAAAATAGAAGCGCTGATCGCTTCCCGGCTGGAAGCTCGCCGTGCCAAGAACTTCGCAGAATCCGACCGTGTACGCCAGGAGTTGCTGCAGAACGGCGTCGTGCTGGAAGACACGCCGCAAGGCACGACATGGCGCCGGGCTTGATTTATGCTTTGCAAGACCGTGCCAGGCATTTAAGAATTACATTTACATACAAGTATAACCAAGGTTTTTGATTACAATCATTTCGATGCTATTGCGTAAATCCATCATTGCCGTCTTAAGCCTGCTATTGTGTTTTTGCCTCCTGTCCAAGCAGGCAAGCGCAAATAGCGCATGGGATTACGACCTGGCTACCCAGGTCGATGTGCAGCAAACCGAATCCTGTACGACTGACGAAGCCAGCCAGCCGCTTACGCTGGCGAAGGATTACCTGTATTCGTTTGTCGTCGCCATCATCGAACTCCCGCTGGCTGAAATATTCTACCGCCAGCCCGATATCCCCCTCTATCTAAGACCTCCCGCCGTTTAGTTTGCACTGGCCGCCCAGTTGGCGTGACCTTTGCTATCATTAATCGATTGATGATCATTGATCGGCATCTCGGGTTACGCCTGCTCCAGGCGGCGCTTTGATTAACCTTCTTGCCTGAACCGCTTGTTAATGGGACAGTTGGCAGGAATGCAAAACAACTAAGCTGGATGATATGAAATTAC
>JAZKEL010000301.1:0-4522 GCA_040387075.1 Pseudomonadota bacterium | reverse complement strand
CGCACTGTCAGCGACCCAGACTACTGCGATAATGCCCAGCAGCAGATAGGAACCTATGCCTTGCAGATCGACCAGGGCAAGCAACGGTGAAATCTTGAGCGCCAGCAGGGCAAACCATGTCGGCATCAACACCAGCCAACCGATGATGGCCATCAACCAGAAATTTTTAATGTGGAAACGTGTAGTCAGCCAGATAGGTGCCAGTGCCAGCCAGAAAAAGACAGAAGCAAGCATCCCCCAGAACAAGGCATACTCCATAGGCTGCGTATGGCCGAATTCCAGGAGTGCCAGCAGGGCAATCCCTGTCAAGAGTGTTAACGCCGTGTAAATTTTCTTGCGTACTGCGCTAGTGCCCATCAAGCCTGCCCACTCCCATGTCCCCATCACCATGATCGCCAGCGACAGAATGGCCCAAACGATGTCCGGCAACAAAAATAATGCTGCCAGGAACACAGGCACGAGAACAGCAGCGGTAATGGCACGGGTTTTAAGCATGGGAATAGTTCAGTATAAAGAGGTAGGCATTGGCTACGTTTGTGCCAGTTGTTCGCTGGTACGGCCGAACCGGCGTTCGCGCTGCTGATACGATTGGATGGCCAGTTGAAAAGCGGACTGGTCGAAATCTGGCCATAGCGTATCAGTAAAATAGAATTCGCTATAGGCTAACTGCCATAGCAGGAAATTGCTGATGCGCTTTTCACCGCCGGTGCGGATGAACAAATCCGGCTCCGGCGCGTACTGCATGGCTAGATAACCGGTAAGGTCGTCTTCGGTATATCGCCCAGCCAGTTCCGGCTTAGCGCGCTGCATGCTGTTCATGGCCTGCAGGATATCCCAGCGACCGCCATAATTAGCTGCAATGGTGAGCGTCAGGCCGGTATTTTTCGCGGTGAGGTCTTCGGCATCCCGGATTTGTGCACACAGGGCATCGTCGAAACGTGAACGGTCGCCGATCAGGATAAGACGTATATTGTTCTTGTGGAGTGTACCGACCTCACGCCTGAGGGCCTCCATGAAAAGCCCCATCAGGAAACTGACCTCCTCTTCAGGGCGCCGCCAGTTTTCGCTGCTGAATGCAAACATAGTCAGGTAGCCAACACCTAGCGTGGCACACTGCGTGACCATCTCACGCACCGTTTCAACGCCACGCTTATGTCCTGCCACACGGGGCAGGAAACGCTTTCTTGCCCAGCGCCCATTGCCGTCCATGATGACGGCAATATGCTGGGGTATTTCACCCGATTGTGGAATGGCTTGAGTGGAACTGGAGAAGAGTGCCAATCAACGCTCCAGGCTATTGCTGCTGTTTATCGATAGGGAAATCATCATTGAAGGATTAAACCGCCATCAGGTCGGTTTCTTTTGTCTGCAGCATCTTGTCGATCTCCGCCACATTCCGATCCGTCAGCTTCTGCACTTCATCCTGCATACGGCGTTCGTCGTCCTCGCTGATCTCCTTGTCTTTCAAGAGCTTCTTGAGGCTATCGTTTGCATCGCGGCGGACATTACGTACGGATACTTTCGCATTCTCGGCTTCGCCACGTACTACTTTTATGAGGTCGCGGCGGCGTTCCTCCGTCAGCATAGGCATGGGTACACGAATCAGGTCGCCATTGGTAGCGGGATTCAGGCCGAGGTCGCCGTCGCGGATGGCTTTTTCCACTTTGCCTATCATGCTTTTTTCATAAGGCTGCACATTGATGGTACGGGCATCGCCCAGCGTTACGTTAGCCACCTGGTTAACGGCTACCATGGAACCGTAGTACTCCACCATCACGTGGTCGAGCAGGCCGGTATGGGCACGACCCGTACGTACTTTGCCCAGGTCGTTGCGTAAAGCTTCCAGTGACTTCTGCATGCGCTGTTCTGCGGTTTTTTTTACATCATCCAACATTTTGCTCTCCTGGCAATCGTCCTACCAACATTCGTCATTCCGCCTCGGTGATTCAAGGCAATACCTTACTGCCCTCGTCTTCGCCCATCACCACGCGCTTGAGTGCGCCTTGTTTGAATATGCTGAATACGGAAATAGGCAACTTTTGGTCGCGGCAAAGGGTAAAAGCGGTCGCATCCATCACCTTGAGGTTTTTATTGATCGCCTCATCGAAGGAGATGGTGGTGTAGCGCACCGCATGGGGATTTTTATTCGGGTCGTCGTTGTAGATACCATCGACTTTAGTCGCCTTGAGCACGATTTCGGCATTCATTTCCATGCCGCGTAATGCCGCCGCCGTATCGGTAGTAAAGAAGGGGTTGCCGGTGCCGGCACCGAAAATGACCACACGCCCCTCTTCCAGGTAACGTATTGCCTTGCCGCGAATATAAGGCTCGGCGACCTGTTCAATATTCAATGCAGACTGCACACGGCTTACCAGGCCTGCGTGCTTCATCGCATCCTGCAAAGCCAGCGCGTTCATGACAGTCGCCAGCATGCCCATGTAATCTGCAGTTGCCCTGTCCATGCCTGCTGCTGCAGGCGCTATACCGCGGAAAATGTTACCGCCGCCGATGACGATGGCCACTTGCACGCCAAGATCAACGACTTCCTTGATCTCGCCTACGATGCGGTTGATCGTTTCGCGATTGATACCGTAACTGTCGTCCCCCATCAGGGATTCACCAGAGAGCTTTAATAAGATGCGCTTATACGCCGGTGTATTCGAGCCTGATTTGGCCAAGGAATCGGATAACAGAGTGGATGGCGCGGTCATATTACTCCTGATTTAATGTGCAAACGCATTGTGCAAAACGATGATGCCATGATAACTGGACATCATCGTTTTCGGGGACTACATCAATAATATTACCATTTTCTTTGCAATCAAATTCCTTGCAAAAATACTGCTTACTGACGTTTATACAGCTTATACCTTAGCAGCAGCGGCCACTTCAGCAGCAAAATCCGTCACAACCTTTTCAATCCCTTCGCCGACCACGAACATGTTGAATGAGGCAACAGAAGCACCTTTGGCTTTCAGCAACTGCTCAATGGTTTGTTTGTCATCCTTGACAAAAGGCTGGCTCAGCAAAGTCACTTCCTTAAGGTATTTCTGCACAGTACCTTCGGCGATCTTTTCCAGCATGGCATCAGGCTTGCCGGCTTCTTTCGCCTTTTCGATAGCAACGCGACGCTCGCCTTCAATCAGTTCTGGGGAAACACCGCTTGCATCCAGTGACTTTGGCTTGGCTGCGGCGATATGCATGGCAATGTCCTTGCCCAGCGTCTCATCACCACCTACTACGTCAACCAGCACGCCGATCTTGCTGCCATGCACGTAGCTGGCCAGCTTGCCTTGCGCATCCAGGCGCAAGAAGCGGCGCGGCGTGATATTTTCACCGATTTTACCTACCAACTGGGTACGCACATCTTCCACTGTGGAGTTGCCCATCTTCAATGCGGCAACCGCCTCGATATTGGCTGGATTGTTAGCGGCGACCACTTCGGCCAGTTCGCGTACGAATTTAAGGAAGTCGTCGTTCTTTGCGCAGAAATCGGTTTCCGAGTTCACTTCGATCATCGCGCCAGACTTGCCATCGGCAGCGATGCTGATGCCGACAGTGCCTTCAGCGGCCACACGGCCGGCTGCATTGCTGGCTTTCTTGCCGAAACGCACGCGCAGGATTTCTTCAGCGCGAGTCATTTCGCCTTCAGCTTCGGTCAATGCTTTCTTACAGTCCATCATGGGCGCATCGGTACGCTCACGTAATTCTTTCACCATGCTTGCAGTAATTTCAGCCATTTCCAACTCCTTGAATTTTACTTTGGGGCAACCAGCGCAATGCTTGCTACCGGTGCACCGTCTAATCGATATACAACTAACAGATATAAAAAAGGGGCGATGAAGCCCCTTTTCCCAGGGTTTACCCCTAATTCCTTATTCTGCTACTGCCTCAACCTCAACGAACTCTTCTTCACTTGCAGATTTCACGATTTCGCTGATGGTCTGGCTGCGGCCTTCCAGCACTGCATCGGCAATACCGCGTGCGTACAGGCGGATAGCACGGCTTGAGTCATCATTGCCAGGAATGATGTAGGCAATGCCATCTGGTGGATTATTGGTATCGACTACGCCGATGACCGGGATACCCAGCTTGGCTGCTTCCGTCACGGCACCGCTTTCATGGCCGACGTCGATGATGAACAATGCATCAGGCAGGCCGCCCATTTCCTTGATGCCGCCGATGGAGCGCTCGAGCTTCTCAACTTCGCGCTTGTAACCCAGGGCTTCTTTCTTGCCGAACTTTTCGATGGAGCCGTCGATCAGCATCGCTTCATAGTCGTTAAGACGCTTGATGGATTGCTTGACCGTCTTGAAGTTGGTCAGCATGCCGCCGAGCCAGCGATGGTTCACGTACGCGCAATTTGCGCGCTGTGCTTCTTCTTTCACGATATCGCGCGCTTGGCGCTTGGTACCGACAAACATGATACGGCCCTTGTTGGATGCCAGTTGACGCACATATTTCAGCGCATCTTCAAACATAGGCAGGGTTTTTTCAAGATTGACGATATGAATCTTGTTGC
>JAZKEL010000300.1:0-3348 GCA_040387075.1 Pseudomonadota bacterium | reverse complement strand
GTACCGCTGGTTTCTTCCGCGATTTCCCATACCGCCAACTGGAATGCCAGGCCAAAATCGTCGGCTGCAGTCCTGCCTACACTACCCGTGTAAGGATATGCACTTGCGGATGCCAGAAATCCTGGCATCACGTTGGTGACCAGCTTATCGAACGCCAGTTCCTGTGCGGCACTGAAACCATGCGCTGTCATGCCGGGTGTGATGTCATAGCTGGTATCCCATCCGCCAGCAGCTCTTTCCACGCACATGGTGAAAGTAAGGCCGCCCAGCGCAGGGATGTCTTCCCATACGCTGACGCCACCCCAACTGAAGTAATCGTAGCTTGGGCTGCCTGCCGTCGAAATGGTCGTGTAGTTCGAGTAAGCCTCACGATTCGGATCTGTAATGTGCAGGCTAGGATCTGGCCAGGTCACGGTGGTGGCCTGCGCAGTACTCGTCATAATGAACAACGAGATGGCTAAAACAAACATTCTATTCATTCTTTAAAATCCCCGGAAAGTATTAAACGCGAGTGCCGCGTGATTTTTGCGACCGCGTAAAGTACTTGATTATCCCATCCGGGAAAATAGTCCATTCGGGCTATTCGGTCCTCTGCGAGGCGCATGGATATTAGTGCCTGGGCCTGCATGCGGCAGCAAATGCCGCCTGGATAGCTTATCCATCCGTGCCGAAAGGCAATTCCGACTGCGGTTCTTCGCTGGCGGTGATGGTTTGCCCTTCCCTGGACAGGGCACTCACCCGCACCCCCAGCAGACGTAGTTTCTGGATTAGCGGGGCGCGCTTCAGGCAAAGGCCGGCGGCCTTGCGTATTGCCATGGCATCCTGGATGGGCGTTTCCAGTGAGCAGTCACGGGTGACGATACTGTAGTCGTCATACCGTAATTTGATGCCGATGGTGCGTCCGACATAGCCTTTACGCTTGAGGTCATCCGCAACGCGCTCGCACAGCATGGTGAAGATAGCGCCTAGCTGTTCTTTATCATGGCGCGCGTGCAGGTCACGCTCGAAGGTAGTTTCGCGGCTGAGCGATTTTGGCTCGGAGCTTGTCACGACCGGGCGTTCGTCCCTGCCATGAGCCGCATCCAGCAGCCACTGCGCATAGCTGGGGCTGAAATGCGCCTGCAGCAGGCGGATGTCAGTGGCAGCCAGCTCGCCGATGGTCTTGATGTCCAGGCTGGCCAGCTTCTGCGTGGCCTTGGGGCCGATGCCATTGATCTTGCGTACCGCCAGCGGCCAGATACGTATTGCTATGCTACTTTCGTCCAGCAGGGTCAGGCCGTCAGGCTTGTCCAGGTCGGAGCCTATCTTGGCGAGCAGTTTGTTCGGTGCGATGCAGATGGAACAGGAAAGTCCGGTCGCCGATTGCACCGCTGCTTTAATACGTTGCGCCAGCATAAGGTCGGCTTCCGGCATGTCGGTCAGGTCGATATAGATCTCATCGATGCCACGGTCTTCGATATGCGGTGCAATGGCGGCGACCGCCTCTTTGAACAGGCGCGAGTAATGTTTATAGGCATCGAAATGGGAGGGAAGCAGTATCGCATCGGGTGCGAGTTTGGCCGACTTCATCAGCCCCATGGCGGAAAATACGCCCAATGCGCGCGCTTCGTAGGTGCTGGTGGTCACTACGCCGCGACCAACATAATCGCGCAGCCTGGCGAATTTGAGGCTGCCGTCCGGCAATACTTCCGGCGCGCCTGAGCGTCCGCCGATAACGACCGGCAGGCCGCGTAACTGGGGGTACTGCAATAGCTCGACTCCTGCAAAGAACATGTCCATGTCGAGGTGTGCAATGCGGCGGGGAGTGCTTACGTTCTGTGTCATTGCCTTGCGGTTGAAGTGAGGGTAAGAATGTTCTTACATGGTAATCCGAGAACAACCTACTTTCCTATTGGCGGCTGCTTACTATAATTCTTTCCATGCAGCTAAAGCACGCTTCCCCGGCGTGTGCTGTTAACTCAGTCTCCCCGGTTGGGTTATCTCTTACACCCGATTTTATCGGGTGTTTTTTTGCCTGTCGATTATGCATCGGCGCAATCCCGCAAGCTTCATATCGGCCGTCATTTCGATGTGCCCAGTACCATCTTCACCTGTACCTCGCCCGACTGGGTATTGATCGGCGTCAGCTTGCCGCGGGTGATGCGGGTGCTGTCGAACCCTGCGTTCACCAGGAACTGCTGCATGGCATTCACCCTTGCTTCCGCCAGTTTCGCGAGTTCTTCATCGCTTACCTCTGTCCATTGCTGCAATTGCTGCAGCATGGGTTCATACGCGGCAGGGTCTGCAGGTTTACTGGTGGTGACGAAATCCTTGAGTTTATCCAGCATCTTTCTCTTTCTTCCTTCAGGCGACCGTTCCTGCGTAAGCTTGAAGATGGCCGACTGCACCTTGGGATTGTTCACGTCCAGCGGACCGGGCTTTTCGCCTGGTTCAAGCTTCAGGCCCATGGCCTGAGCGACATCGCGCCTTACTGACGCCTGCTGGATGGCATTGCGATCCGCCACCGGGTGGTAGCCTGGCACGATGGTCAGCGTAAGTGAAGGCCGTTTCGGCAGCGCTTCCGCCAGTTTTTTAAGCTTTTCCTGCTCGGGCGGCGCCACCTCTGCACTGCCCGCATCGAAGACCACGCCTTCCAGCTTGTCCGAACTCATGCCCAGCAGGTTGCCGAGTGCGCGGAATGGCGACGTCACGATTTTGCCCAGCACGTTGACGAAGGCTTTCCATACCACTTTGCCGTAGCTGAACTGCGGGTCGTCCAGGCTGCCCGCCACCGGCAGGTCGAGGTCGATCACGCCGTCGCTGTCTTCAAGCAGGGCGATCGCCAGGTCCAGCGGCAGGTTGACGGCATCCGGGCTATCCACATGCTCGCCCAGCCTGAGTTTGTTGATGATGAATTTATTGGTGCCCGCCAGCTGCCGTTTCTTGATGTTGTATTCCAGGTCGACGGACATCTTGCCGGATTCGATGCGGCGCCCTGCAAATTTACCGGAGTATGGCGTCAGCTTGTTCATCTCCAGGTTATGGAAGGCCAGTGTCAGGTCGGTGAACTCCGTGGCGCGAAACGGCTGGATGGAGCCGCGTATGCGCGCCGAACCGTACTCGTCCACCTTGCCGTCCAGTTCGACTTGCGCGGTCGTTGCCGGATTGGTGGACAGTCCGTTGATGAACCCGGACAGCGTGTGGATATAAGTGCCGAACTGCGGTTTCAATGAAAGGTCGGCGAACTCCAGTTCGCCACCGTCGATTTTGATGCGCTCGACGGCAATGGGAAAATCGGGCTTGGCCTTGCGGTCGGGGGCAGGCCTAGTCGGGCTAGCCTGGCTGGATTTATTAGCCGGTATCGTGTTC
>JAZKEL010000299.1:0-2359 GCA_040387075.1 Pseudomonadota bacterium | reverse complement strand
ATAATGCCATGTCGGTGGCCTCGCTGATCTTGCCGGCTTTGTATAAGGTGTCGATAGCCTCGCGCGCATCGGGGAAGGCGTAAAAAGCGCCGCCGGCCTTGATGCAGTGCAGGCCAGGCATCTCATTAAAGCGCTTCACCACATAGTCGTGACGCTTGATGAAGGCTTCGACCATCGGCGTAATGCAATCCTGCGGGCCTTCAAGCGCTGCCTGGGCAGCCACTTGCGAGATGGACGTAGGGTTGGAGGTGGACTGCGACTGCAGTATCTCCATGGCCTTGATGATGTAAGCAGGGCCGGCGGCATAGCCGATGCGCCAGCCTGTCATTGAGTAGGCCTTGGATACGCCGTTCAGCACTATGCAACGGGACTTCAGTTCTGGTGCTGCATTGAGGATGTTGTAGAACTTGTCGCCGGTGAGGTTTACGTGTTCGTACATATCATCGGTCGCGACCAGCACATGCGGATGTTTCTTGAGTACTTCACCCAGTGCTTGCAGTTCCTGCAGGCTGTATACAGAGCCTGTTGGATTGGAAGGCGAGTTGATCATGAACAGCTTGGTCTTAGGCGTAATGGCTGCTTCAAGCTGTGCGGGCAGGAGCTTGAAGCCCTGCTCGATACCGCACTGGATGATGACCGGTTTGGCACCTGCCACCAGGGCGATATCGGCATACGAAACCCAATAGGGCGCCGGCACGATCATCTCGTCGCCGGGGTTCAGCACCGCCAGCGCCAGGTTGAAGATGCACTGCTTGCCGCCGACACCGACGATGACTTCTTTTTCCGTATAGTCGAAGCCGTTCTGCTGCTTGAATTTAGCGACAATGGCTTTTTTCAGGCCGGGAATGCCGGCAACCGGCGTGTATTTTGTGAAACCGCGATCAATGGCTTTCTTAGCTGCATCCTTGATGTGCTGCGGCGTATCGAAATCGGGCTCGCCGGCTGCCAGGCCGATGATGTCTTTACCTTCAGCCTTTAATTTACCGGCACGGGCGGTGATGGCGAGGGTAGGGGATTCCTTGATGGCTTGTACGCGTTGCGATAATTCCAGCGCGGGTGTTGCTTGAGATTCCAAAATGAGTCCTTGAACTTAGGAGGTTAAATGCACAGCATCCATTTGCGCCATCAAGGCAAACCACAATGATAGAAACGCAAAAATGACGAAAGCGCGAAAATGATAAAACCGTGATTTTACTCATAAAACAGCGCTTACGAAACTTGAAAAACGCGCGAAACCGTGAAAATGCCAATTAATAAGGGGTCATCCTAGATAATGAGCGAATCCATTAGCACTGCGTATCGCAACCTACTGCCTTCACAAATTCGTCGGATAAATCTTTATCAAGGGTGGCCAGGGCAACATTGATTCTATGCAATTCGGATTTGTCCCCTTTATTCGCCACAAGAACGCCCAGTCGGAATAAGGCATCCGTATTGTAGGCATCAAGTAAAAGCGCGCGCCTGTAGGCGGTTTCGGCCTCAGTCTGCTTTTCCAGTTGCTCGTTTGCATAGCCCAGCTCGTACCAGGCTTCTGTACTGGCTGGTTCAGCAATCACCCAGCGCCCGGCCACTTCTGCCAGCTTGTCCCAGTCTTTCTTCAACTCCGGGATGGCCATTTGCATGAAGAACGGCTTCTGCATATCCTCTTCTTCCCAGAATGCCTTGCCGTCGATGGGAAACCTGGTTTCAACCGGCAACTTTTCTATAGAGACCAGCCATTCCACAGGCAATGCATAGAAGTAAGCGTTACGCCCTGGGGATTTGAATGTGTTGATGCCGATCAGCCGTCCATCGAGGTCGAACAGGCCGCTGCCGCTGGCCCCCATGGCAAAGCGCGCCGTACTGCGAAGCACGTTGCCATGTTCGTATGGGTACAGCGATTTAAGCGAGCCGCCTGAGGTGAGCGGTGCGGGCGAACCGCTGGAGTGGCCGATGGCAACGACTTCCTGTCCCTTTTTAAGGTCTGTGGAGATGCCGAGCTGGATAGGTTCCAGCGGCAGGGCATTGGTGCCTACCAGGCAAAGGTCATGATAGCGGTCGGCCTGTACCGAGACGATGGGATAGCTTTCCTCGCCGCGCGATACCCACGGCAACTTGGTCTGCCGGAAGATATGGCAGTTGGTCAGCACTTTGTCCCTGGCAACGACCACCCCGGAACCGTAGGCCATCCCGCCATCGGGGTTGTAACCGCGCACCATGACGATGGCGTTATAAGAAGCCATCAACTTTTCTTCTTCGGCAGCGGTGGCTGCATGCACCAGGGTACCCTGGAAAAAAAGCGGTAGAAAAAAAGTGCTGAACGCGATGAATAAAATCGAATGCCGCATGTCATACCCCGGTCTTTGAATTAGTTAGAGCC
>JAZKEL010000298.1:0-8590 GCA_040387075.1 Pseudomonadota bacterium | reverse complement strand
CTTACTTATTTTCAACGAGAGGATATCGAGGTGCCCCAGCATCACTTGCAAGAAGTTATTGAAATCATGGGAAATACCACCCGTCAACTGGCTTAAAGCCTCCATTTTCTGGGCCTGTATCAATGCATCCTCAGCGTCCCGCCTGCGACTCACGTCCAATTGCGATGCAAAGTAATACACTAGTTCCTGCTGTTTGTTGTAAACAGGGGATATAAACAACGCATTCCAGAATGAGGAGCCATCTTTCCTGTAATTAAGGATTTCCGTCGTCACTTCATTGCGCGACGCTATTGCCTCGCGTATCGAGCTTATCGTGTTCTGGTCCGTATCCGGGCCCTGGAGGAATCGACAGTTAGACCCGATGATTTCCTCCGCTGAATAACCGCTCATGGAGAGGAAGGCCTTATTGGCAAACACGATAGGATTATCGTAGTGCCGGGGATCCGTCACCAGCATCGGCATACGGGTACTTTCAATCGCCGCAAAGAATATGTCATCGCGATGCTCTGCAATGGCATTGGAATCAGATTCTGTCACTTCGATGGTGGCCCCCGGCGAATGCGAGGGCTTTTCTGGATGTTTACTCATGAATACTTTCTTTACTATCAATATAGCGAAAATATCAAAATAAACTTTTACGATAAATACACAGTTGTCCTACAAAACTGTATATCGAGCGAACCTGATCCATTTTAAAATCAGCATATTCCTACTTGTTCTGCTTTATTGCAGCACGCATGATTCGATCATGACTGCACACATCCGCATCGGCATTTCCGGCTGGCGTTACCCACCATGGCGCAAGAAGTTCTACCCTGAAAAGCTGACACAGGCCAAGGAACTGCATTTCGCCTCGCGTGCATTGCCTACTATCGAGATCAACGGTTCGTTCTACTCGCTGCAGCGCCCTTCCAGTTATAAAAACTGGTACGAGGAAACCCCGGATGGTTTCGTATTCAGCATGAAAGCACCACGCTACATTACCCATATACTGCGGCTGGAAGGTGTAGAAGCGCCCATCGCCAATTTCCTGGCATCCGGAATCTTTCACCTGAAGGAAAAGCTGGGGCCTATCCTCTGGCAGTTTCCGCCGAGCTTTAAATTCGATGCTGAGTTGTTTGAACATTTCCTCTCCCTATTGCCGCACGATACGGAGAGCGCATTGAAGATGGCGCATGGCCGTGAAGAGCGCATGCATGGTAAAGAATACCTGGAGATAGACGCAAAGCGCCCCATGCGGCATGCGGTGGAAATACGTAACGATAGTTTTATCGATGAACGCTTTATCACGTTGTTACGCAAGTATAAAGTGGCGTTGGTCATTGCCGACACGGGCAAGCGATGGCCCGAGAAGGAAGATATCAGCGCAGATTTTGTCTATATCCGCCTGCATGGCGAAGAAAAGCTATACCTCAGCAATTACATGGAAAATGCGATTGACCGCTTGGCTAAGCGGATCAGGCATTGGTCTGAAGGTGCACAATCAAGTGACGCTGTACTGATATCAAAGACGGAACCACCGGCTAGGAAGTCGCGCGATGTATTTTGCTATTTCGACAACACGACCAAGATCAACGCACCGTTCAACGCGCGCCGCCTGCTGCAAAACCTGGGATTGGAAGAGGGATTGG
This sequence comes from Pseudomonadota bacterium, assembly GCA_040387075.1. Lineage (GTDB taxonomy): Bacteria > Pseudomonadota > Gammaproteobacteria > Burkholderiales > Methylophilaceae > DATHXC01. The sequence continues at coordinate 6,959 of JAZKEL010000298.1, read as the reverse complement.
CGCAATTGGACTGGAGTAAATTCGACGAACACAGCGGCTAGGCATATATCCAATTGGATGGCCTGGGAGCCAATATCCATGCGCCTTCCAGGCCAACATATCTATGGACTTTCCTACCGCATACGCCGGTCCACGTCCCTGCGTGGGTCATCAAGCGTCCAGCCTTGGTCTGCCACTGTCGGTAGTGATTCGAATCCCGGCTTTGCAAAATAGTAGCCCTGGAACAAATGCACGCCAAAATCCAGCAGGGTTTCGCATTCCTCCCGTGTTTCCACCCCTTCCGCCAGCACCTTGATTGACAATTCACGGCAAACGGTAAGGATGGCAAACACAATGGTGCGGCGAACGCGGTCATTGTTGATATTGCGCGTCAGTGCCATGTCCAGTTTGATCAGGTCTGGCTGGAAATCCGCAAGCAGGTTGAGATTGGAATAGCCGGCACCGAAATCGTCAAATGCGGTCATGAACCCCTGACGTTTGTATTCCTCGAAAATCCCCTGTAAATGACGGTCCTTGACCTCTTCATTCTCGGTCACCTCAAACATGAGTCGTTCCGTAGGAAATCCGGCCTCCTTGCATGCCTCAAGGGTAGCCCTGATGCATGCCTGTGGGTTATACACGGCACCGGGCAGGAAGTTGATGCTGAGCATACCTTCCAGGCCCAGTTTGGCGGCAAGGTCGATGGCTTTAACTCGGCAAGCCTGGTCGAAGCCGTAGCGGTTTGTGTCATTTACCTGGGATAAAACCGAATACGCGGATTCGTTATTAGGCCCTCGTGCGAGCGCCTCATACCCGAATATCGATTTGGTCTCGAGGTCGACAATGGGCTGGAATGCCATCGTGAAATCGATACCGTAGCTTTTACCATCCCTGCAGGCCTGGCAGCCGACAGGGGAGAAATCACTTGGAACCTGCATAGAGTTGGCACCTTTTTATGATTTGCCTAATGACTATACTCTACATAAAAGACATTGCTTTATAAGTCGGAGGTTTACACAGGATTATGTCAGAAAGCATTGATATAAAAGCCGCTTGCCCATCCAGACCAGTCGCCGTGAACATGTATAATTGCATGCGATACTTTCAAGATACTTACCATGCGTTTTGTCGTTCAATCCCCCACCATTAACCTGCACCACCTGATGCACCTGCACCAGCTTTGCCATGCGGATCAGGGCCAGCAATTCATGCAGGTCGCCGAGCATGCCTACTACCTGCCAGGGCAACAAGTACCCTCGCCGGAAGCACTGGCATTCTGCGCCGAGCAAAACCTGGATTGCGCCTTTGTGACGGACAGGCAGACCTGGAGCACTATTCGCCTGGTAGTGATGGACATGGATTCCACACTGATCAACATTGAATGCATCGACGAGATCGCCGACATGTGCGGACTCAAACCAGAGGTCGCCGCCATCACCGAACTATCGATGCGCGGTGAGATCGATTTTACGCAAAGCCTGCGCAGCCGCGTTGCCTTACTGAAAGACCTGGACGAGTCGGCGTTGCAGCGGGTGGTCGATGAGCGCCTGCGGCTGAACCCCGGCGCCCAGGCGCTGATCGACTATTGCCGGCAGCATGGTATCAAGACCATGCTGGTTTCCGGCGGTTTCGATTTCTTTGCCAACTATGTCAGAGCCATGCTTGGGCTGGATTATGCGCATGCCAATACGCTGGAGATAACCAACGGCAAGCTGACCGGCAAGCTGCTGGGCAGTATCGTGGATGCCCAGGCCAAGGCGGACTACCTGGTAAAAGCGCGTGAACAATTAGGCCTGGCTGTTGACCAAGTAATAGCCATAGGCGACGGTGCCAATGACCTGAAGATGATGGCGGTAGCAGCTGCAGGTGTTGCCTACCACGCCAAGCCCATCGTGCAGCAACAGGCGACCTATGCATTGAACCACACGGGGCTGGACGGTGTACTCAATCTCTTTACTACCGGCCACTAACTAATCAATAACCAAGTCAGGAATTTCATATGCAAATCAATAAACTGCTTCATGCCTCTGCCGCCCTTATATTGCTGGTATCCTCCGCCGCCTGGGCCGGACCGGTGGTTGAGATCAAGACCAGCCAGGGGGCATTCCAGGTAGAACTGAATCCAGAGAAAGCACCGAATACGGTGGCGAATTTCCTGCAGTACACCAAGGATGGTTTTTACTCCGGCACCATCTTCCACCGCGTGATCTCCAACTTCATGATCCAGGGCGGCGGCATGGACAAAGACCTGAACGAGAAGAAGACCCGTGACCCGATCAGGAACGAGGCCGACAACGGCCTAACCAACTCACTGGGCACTATCGCCATGGCGCGCACCGGTGATCCGCACTCGGCGACCGGGCAATTCTTCATCAACGTCGCTAACAATGCATTCCTCAACTACACCGAGAAATCCGAACGCGGCTGGGGATATACGGTATTCGGCAAAGTGATAAAAGGCATGGATGTGGTGCAGCGTATCGCCCGCACCCCTACCGATGGCGGCGATGTGCCATTCCAGACCATCACCATCGAATCGGTCACGCTGTTGCCCGCGCCGGCCAAATAACCTCGACGTATTCAGCCATGCCACGCATAACCAGGCTCATACATTCAACAAGCATCGTTGCATTTAGCCTGCTTGCGCTGGCATCCTGCAGTGCGCTGCAGCAGCGCACCGTCATAGTGAGCGAAAGCGAATTGCAGAAGCGGATATCGGAGCAATTCGTCCTTCCGGTTTCCGTATTGCAGATCTTCAATATCAGCCTCACCAATCCCGTCATCAAGTTGGATGGCGGTAAGGAGCGGCTATATGCACAGATGGATATTGGTATGGACAACCCCATCACCGGCCAGAAGCTTGCAGGCAAACTCAACATCTCCGGCAAGCTGAGGTTTGATGCGGCCTACAATGCCATCATGCTGTCCGATGCCCGGATGGAGGATATCCATATCGATGGCATCGATAGCCGTTACAACAATGTGCTGAATGCCTTGGCCAGCAAGATAGGTGCTGAAATGCTGGACAATACGCCACTGTATACCCTGAAGGCGGAAGACCTGCAATCAGGCTCCAGGCAATATATCCCTAAGGAATTCAAGGTGGTCGGCAATAGCCTGCAGGTCACGCTGGTTCCTAAATAGCCACATGCCGAAAATAAAAAAGCCACGCAGAAGCGTGGCTTTTTTATTGCTCAGCGCCTAAGACGCATCACCATCCATTAGTGGATAGGCAGGTAGACCAATTCGCCGGCTTTCATATCGGGGACAAGCAGGTACTTGCCGTCTTTGCTCAACGCAATATCCGCCGATGCCTTGAAACCGTCCTTGATCAGGGTTACTTCCCCCTTTTTCACGCTGAAGACCTTGCCGTTAGCCCAGTCGCTCACGTACAAGGTATCTTTCGCGCCTTGTACCAAGCCATCGCCCCCGCCGAAACCTTCAGCCAGTTGGGTCAGCGTACCGGTTTTCATGTCATAGCTGTACAGGATGCCGGAGATGAAATCCACCTCCAACAGCACGTGGCCGGTTTTATCGATCAGCAGGCCATTGGGCCCCAGGATACGTGCGTCTTTCTTGCTGTCGATCACCAGGTGGGCCTTGCCGTCCTTGGTGATGCGGTAGATGTTGCCGCCAGTCCCCTTCATGTCGCCGGTATCGCTGACGTACAGATTGCCCAATGGATCGGCCACCAGGTCATTGAGGAACTGCGGCGTAGCCTCGAATGCGCTGGCATCCGCATAAACAGTCCATTTACCATCGGGGCTAACTTTCAGCACCTGTGTTTTATCCGCCACATACAGATCCCTGCCGATAAAGGCGAGGCCTTTGGGGTCGTTCATGCCGGTGGCAAACGGCTTCACCGTGCCGTCTTTTTCGACGACGCTGACCTGCCCGTCGCCGTCTTTGCCGAACTCGCCTATTTCTGAAACAAACAGCCGGCCATCCTTGGCTTCCACCACGGATTCGGGCATCTTGAAGCCGGTGATGGTCTTGGTTTCATGCGCCTGCGCGCTTTGCATGCCCATGGTCACCAGGCCGGCAAGCAACGACAGGGTGAGTCTGGAAACTCTGTTCGAAATTCTCTTCTTAGGATAGCTCATGATTTACCTTTATTTAGAATGACATGATTTGCGCTTTGGGCTCAGGCAACAAAGTCACCAGGGCGCAAGGCGTTTTATTCTCAGTAGCAGAGGTGTCGGCCAACGCGGACTGCAGCGTTTTATCCGCTTTCATTTTATCCGCCACGATCTGCATGGCCTGCTGATAGACCTCTTTTACCTTCTGCTCCGGCCCGACATCGAGGAAACCGGGCTTGCTGGATTCGCCCACATAGGTGGCAATCGGCTTGCCGCTGGCGGTATAAGCCACTGCGGTGATCTTGCCGTGGTAGACCTGCATCTGCGGATTGTAGAACATGCGCGGACGCAACCACACCAGGGTATTGGTCGGCACCTGGTTGCTGTCGCACATGCCGACACTGCCGAATTCCTTGCCAAGTACCTGCGTAGCGGCAGCCTCTACCGGCGGCCCCTGCTGGTACCAGTAGTCGCGGTAATACTGCCACAGCTTGACCGAGTTGGTGTATTCCTGCGGCTGGATATACACCAGCATTTTGGCGGCATCGGCTTCCAGGGCGTTGACCGGGGCAATTGCAACCAGGCTGCTGGCTGCAAGCGCAATACATGCAATATTTCGAATATTCATACTTGGATCCTTCCTTATCCTGCGCTCGACCATGCATGTGAAACTGGCCATCTTATTTTTCAGTATAACCGATGCGGTACACCATGCCTGCCCTGTCATCGGATACATACAGCGCACCGTCTGGCGCAACGATGACGTCGACAGGCCGCCCCCAGGCTTTGCCCTTATCCAGCCAGCCGGTAGCGAAGTCTGTCAATTGGACAGGCTTATCATCTTTAAATTGCACGCGCACCAGCTTATAGCCGGAAGGCTGTTTGCGATTCCAGGAACCATGCAGGGCCACAATGGCATCGCTTTTATAAGCAGCCGGAAATTGGCTGCTATTGAGGAAGCTGAGGCCTAAGGGCGTGGAATGGGCTGGAAAAGTGATCTCGGGAGCTTGGGCTGACGCACAGAAGCCCTCCGGACCGGTGAAGTTGGGGTCGGCAAACATAGTATCTTTACCCGGGATTCCCCAGCAATAGGGCCAGCCGTAACTCTTGCCGGGCTCGATGCGGTTCAGGTGTTCCGGCGGCAGCTCGTCATTGGCAGCACCACCCTTCACATCCGACCGCATGTCCTGCCCGTTATTGGTGGCATACATGGCGCCGGTCTGCGGATGCCAGGCGAATCCCTGGGAATTGCGCAGGCCGGTCGCCCATACCGCATTGGGTGCATAACGGCCGAGGGTGGTAACCGACCCTGCCGGCTTGCCATCCACGGTATAGCGCAGCATGGTGGCACGCGTCGCGTCGTTTTCCACGCATACATTGCAACTGGAACCTAGATTCAGGTAAAGATAGCCATCCGGCCCCAGCTTGATCGTCTTTAAGGTATGGCCGCCCGTTGCAAGGCCGGTAATGAACGGCTGCGGATTAGCGTTAGGCCAGCGGCCATCCTGCTGGCTGAGCCTGACCACGCCGTCCTGGTTCGCCACCAGCAATGCATCCTTTACGAAGGCCAGCCCTTGCGGTGCATTGAGCTTATCCGATACCAGGACCGCTTCATCCGCAACGCCATCGTGATTGCGGTCGGGCAGCATCAGCACTTTGTTTTCCGAAGCCAGGGATAGGTATAGGTTGCCATCCGGCCCAATCGTCATAAATCGTGCGCTACCGGAACCACTTAACCTGGCAAATACATTGAGCCTGAAACCAGGCGGCAACTGTATAACGCTCGCTGGATCACCCGGCACCGGTGCTATTGCTGCAGTGTCCGCATGGGATGGGTAGGAGAGGCCGAGCATGGACAGCGCAGCCATTGCTGCGGTCAAAACACTCGACAATGCAAATTTTTTAACTCTATTCAACATATGCAGACAATACCCTCAACTGGATGATCAGGTCAGGACGTCTGACCAAATATTACGCGCCCAGGCTTGCGCATAGCGGCCCTCTAGCTCAGACGGATGATCCGACACTCCCCCGCCTTCGGCCGGCAGCATGGCTTTTTTAGCAGCATCGTAGCGGTATACATTGGCGACATGCATGGCCATCGTATCGGTGACGTAGCTGTAGCAGGTGTTGGCGAATACTGGTGCACTATCAGGTTGCTGCTCATTCATCAGCGCGACGATCGCGGCTGCGCACACCCTGGCTTGCGATGTCGCCATATGCGCGGATTTAGGCAAGGCGGCAGATACGGCATCGCCGATGATATGCACATACGGCACCACCTTCGATTCATAGGTAAGGAAATCCACCTCGCACCAGCGTTTATCGATGTTCACGGCCCCCGCCATTTGCGCGGGCTTGCCCGCACGTTGCGGCGGGATCACATTCAACACATCGGCATGCACGGTTTCGAATTCCGTCTGCACAGTGCGCGTTTTGACATCGACACTCATCAACGTGCTATTGGGCCTGTAATCGATCATGTTCGGATACAACTCTGCCCATGCCTTGGTGAACAGGCCTTTCTTGGAGACGATCTCCGGGTTGGCATCCAGTACGATGATCTTGGATTTCGGCTTGTTGTTCTGGAGGTGAAACGCCACCTGGCATGCTCGCTCATAGGGTCCAGGTGGGCAACGGTATGCCGCTTTGGGGATGCTCATCACAAACACACCGCCGTCCGGCATGGCTTCGAGCTGATTGCGCAAGTTCACCGTCTGCCGGCCCGCTTTCCAGGCATGCGGCACCTGCTGCTGCGCTGCATCGTCCTTGAGCATAGGCAACTGGTCGTAGATGAAGTCGATACCCGGAGCGATAACCAGCCTGTCGTAGTTCAACTGCCCGCGTGTCATGGTGATGCTGCGCGATGAGCTCTTCCCCTTTCCGCGCGATCCATCGCGG